>NZ_RAWR01000334.1:0-7360 GCF_003986945.1 Corallococcus sp. AB018
CCTCCCGCTCGCTGTCCGGCAGGATGCCCCGCTCCAGCATGGACACGAACGCGCCGTCCCCCACGACGACATGGTCCAACAGCTTCACTCCCAAGATGCCGGCCGCCCGCGCCAGGTGCTCCGTGAGCCCCACGTCCTGGACGCTGGGCTCCGGGTCTCCGGAAGGGTGGTTGTGCGCGAACACGATGGCCGTGGACCGCGAGGAGAGCACCGCCGCGAACACCTCCCGCGGGTCCACCGGGCACGCGCTCAGCGTCCCTTCCGCCACCCGGGCGTCATGCACCAGCACGTTGCGCGGGTTGAAGCACAGCACGTGGAACACCTCGCGCCGGAGCGCGCCCAGCGTGGGCGCCAGGTACGCGTGCACCTCCTTCGGATTTCGCAGCCGGGGCCGTTTCTCCGGAGAGCGCTGAGCGCGCCGTCCCAATTCCAGCGCCGCCAGCAGCCGGGACGTGCGGGCCGGCCCCACGCCCCTCCGTGAGCACAAGACGCGCGGATCCTCCTGCACCAGCGCCTTGAGCCCGTCCCTCGCCACGCCGTCCGCCGCGTCCCCCAGCCCCTCCGTCCACAGGAGTCCCAACAACTCCAGGTCGGTGAGGGCCTCCGCGCCCAGCCGGAAGAGTCGCTCGCGCGCATCCCCCAGGCCCGCGCCTCGTGCCCTCACCGACCTGCCACCCGTGGCTTCCCCTTCGCCCGACTCCACCCACGCCTCTCCACCCTGTTCCATCCCGCCTCCGTCCACGCGACGGCGGGCTTGAGCAAGGCCTGTGCCCTTCAGGGTCCACTCCGGGACGCCAGGGCAGGGCCCGTCCAGCGGCGCGTGAAGAGGCCCGGTGGCGGGACGGACAGCGATGCTCCACTCGCACTCCTGGCGTGCGAGGAGCCGAGAAGCGCTGGGGCCGCTGGCTAGAAGCGGGAGATGGCGAAGAAGCCCTTGATCTTGTCGTTCGTCTCGCGGAGCCGCTCGCTCAGCGTGCGGACGAACGTCCACAGGAGGACGTAGGCCAGGTCCTTGTCCGTGAACATCAGCTGGTCCAGCTTCGCGCGCTCGATGACCCACACCGTGCAGGAGGTGTGGGCAATGGCGTCCGCGGAGCGGGGCGAATCCTCGATGACCGCCATCTCCCCGAAATACTGACCGGGTTCGAGGATGGCCAGCGCCTCTTCCCCGATGCCCGGCACGGATTTGGAAATGCGCACCTTGCCGTCGGCGAGGATGAACATGTCCTGGCCGGTGTCACCTTCGCGGAATAGGAAGTCTCCGGCCGTGTGCGACCGGGATTGGGCAATCCGGGCGACCTTGGCGAGCTGGCCCTGGGTCAATCCCTCGAAGAGCGCAACCTTCTTGAGGACAGCGGCATCCATGGGGTCCAGGTTCGTATCATGGCCAGGAAGGCGGCGTCTGTTACCGTCCGGGCCCGTCAACGTATGAGCGCAGGAGGCGCCGTGTCGCAGGACAAGATCCAGAAGGTCACCATCATCGGCTCGGGACCGGCGGGCTACACCGCCGCCATCTACGCGGCGCGCGCCAACCTGGAGCCCGTGGTGTTCGCCGGCGGCCCCACCCTGGAGCACCCGCAGCGCGTCCCGGGCGGCCAGCTGATGGTCACCACCGACGTGGAGAACTACCCCGGCTTCCCGGAGGCCATCACCGGTCCGGAGCTGATGGAGCGCTTCCAGAAGCAGGCGGAGCGCTTCGGCACCGTCATCCACATGGAGAACGTCACCAAGGTGGACTTCTCCAAGCGGCCCTTCCTGCTGGAGAGCGAGAGCGGCATCCAGGTGCGCTCGGAGACGGTCATCATCTCCACGGGCGCCACGGCCAAGTGGCTGAACGTCAAGGGCGAGGACACCTACAAGAACCGCGGCGTGTCCGCGTGCGCCACCTGTGACGGCGCCTTCTTCAAGAAGCAGGACGTGCTGGTGGTGGGCGGCGGCGACACGGCCATGGAAGAGGCCACGTACCTGGCGAAGATCGTCAACCACGTCACGCTCATCCACCGCCGCGACTCGCTGCGCGCGTCCAAGGTGATGCAGGAGCGCGCGCTCAACAATCCGAAGATCTCCTTCATGTGGGACTCCGCCGTGGAAGAGGTGGTGGGCGACGGCAAGGGGATGACGGGCGCCGTCGTGCGCAACCTCAAGACGGGCGACAGCAAGCTCGTCAACGCGCACGGTCTGTTCGTCGCTATCGGGCACACGCCGAACACGGAGCTGTTCCAGGGCATCCTGGAGACGCACCAGGGCGGCTACCTGAAGACGATTCCGGGCAGCACGCGCACCAACATCGAGGGCGTCTTCGCCTGCGGCGACGTGCAGGACAGCTACTACCGCCAGGCCATCACCGCGGCGGGCACGGGCTGCATGGCAGCCATCGACGCGGAGCGCTGGCTCATCGAGCACGGCGAGTAGCCCTCCTCCTTTCCGTCCTGAGCGAGACGACACGCGCATGAGCACGAAACAGAAAACGGTGGCGGTGCACGCGGGCTCCCGGCTCACCGGGAGCAAGGCCGTGCCCGTCATGCCGCCCATCTTCCCGGCGGCGGTGAACTGGTTCGACAGCAGCGACGACCTGTCCGACGCGCTGGACGGAAAGGACTACGCCTACGCCCGCATCAGCGCGCCCAACGCGGCGCTGCTGGAGGAGGCGGTGGCGGCATTGGAAGGCGCGGAGGCCTGCGTCGCCTACGCCAGTGGCATGGCCGCGCTGCGCTCGCTGTTCGACGCGCAGCCGTGGAAGGCCGGCGACGTGCTGGTGATGCCCACGGACGGCTACGGCGTCACGCGGGCGCTCTACAAGAACCTGTGCGCCCGCTGGGGCGTGGAGCTGCGCCCGCTCGACCAGACGTCTCCGGAAGCGCCCGCGCGCATCCGCGAGTGGCGCCCGCGCCTGGTGCTGGCGGAGAGCATCTCCAACCCGCTCCTGCGCGTGCCGGACATCCGCGCGCTCGCGCAGGCCTGCAAGGACGCGGGGGCGGTGTTCGCGGTGGACGCGACGTTCCCGTCGCCCTTCGGCCAGCGCTCGCTGGAGCTGGGCGCGGACTACGCGGTGCAGTCCACCAGCAAGTGGCTCAACGGCCACAGCGACGCGCTGGGCGGCACGGTGAGTGGTTCCAAGGCGCGCATCGACCCGCTGCGGTCGGCGCGCATCCTGTCCGGCGACGTGCTGGGCCCCTTCGAGGCGTGGCTCACGCTGCGCGGCCTGCGCACGCTGCCCGTCCGCATGAAGGCCCACAACGAGCACGCCGCCCACGTGGCGAAGCGGCTTTCGGATTCGCCGCTGCTGGAGCGGGTCATCTACCCGGGCCTCTCTTCCCACCCGGACCACGCGGTGGCGGCGCGGGTGCTGGAGGGCGGCTTCGGGCCCATGGTGGCGTTCGAAATCAAGGGCGCGGGGCAGAAGGAAGGGGACCGGTTCCTGGAGGCACTTCGCGTGGCGAAGCCCGGTCCTTCGCTGGGCGACGTGGGCACGCTGGTGATGCACGCGGCCAGCGCCAGCGCGCGCCGGATGACTCCCGAGGAGCGCGCCCAGGCGGGCATCCGCGACAGCCTCATCCGCGTGTCCGTGGGGTTGGAAGACCCGGACGACGTGGCGGACGACCTGCTCGCCGCGGTGGCGAAGGGGGCCGGCCGGTGAAGATGGTGGACGTCGGCGACAAGCCGAAGACGGACCGCGTGGCGGTGGCCACCGCGCGCCTGCGCATGCTGCCCGCGACGCGTGAGCGCATCCTCGCGGGGCAGGTGGAGAAGGGGGACGTGCTCGCGGCGGCGAGGCTCGCCGGCATCATGGCCGCCAAGCGCACCCCGGACTTCGTGCCCCTGTGCCATCCCATCGCGCTCGCGGGCGTGGACGTGACGCTCACGCCCGTGGACGAAGGGCTGGAGGTCCGCGTGCGGGTGAAGACGGTGGACCGCACGGGCGTGGAGATGGAGGCGCTCACGGCCGCGTGCGCGGCGGCGCTCACCGTCTATGACATGTGCAAGAGCGTGGACCGCGGCATGGTCATCGAAGCGGTGCAGCTGGACCACAAGTCCGGCGGACGCTCCGGCACCTGGGAGCGCGAGCAGGCCTAGCGCTTCGCTTCCGCGCGCAGCCGCTCCAGCAAGAAAGCCACCATCGCCAGCGAGTGCGTGATGTGGCCTTCCAGGATGAGCCGGGGCAGGTCCGCGCGCGGGTACAGCTCCACGGCGATGTCCTCGCCGTCATCCAGGTCCCCATCGCTCACGCGCTCGCAGTCCAGCGCCAGGTACGAGTGGCAGCGGTTGGTCTGGAAGGCCGGGTTGGGGTGCACGACGCCCAGCGGCTCCAGTCTCCCAGCGCGGTAGCCCGTCTCCTCTTCCAGCTCGCGCGCGGCGGCCGTGGCCGGGTCCTCGCCCGGGTCGATGACGCCGCCGGGTGCCTCCAGCGTCGCCGCCTCGATGCCGCAGCGGAACTGGCGCACCATCACCAGCTCATCCTGCTTCGTCACCGCGACGACGGTCACCCAGTCCGCGCACTCCATGTGCACGCGGGGGTGCTCCCGGTTCGTGCGCGGATCCATCACCACGTCCTCGCGCACCTTCACCACCGTGAAGTCGTGCACCAGTCCCCGGCGCAGACGCGGCCAGGGCTTCACTTGGGACTTGGGCGACTCGGGCGCGGACGACATGCGACGGGTTTCCTTTCTTCAGTTGAGCAACTCGGCGCGCTCGCGCAGCTCCCGGGCGGACAGCTCCAGGCGCTCGCGGTCCGGCGCGTCCGGGGACAGCTCCAGGCAGCGCTCCACGTCCTTGAGCGCCGCGCGGAAGGCGCCCAGCGTGGTGAGCAGCGACGCGCGGGTGCGCAGTTCACCCGGGTGGTCCGGGGCCAACAGCAGCAGCAGGTCCACCACCGCCAGCCCCTGCTGGCTGTCGTCACGCCCCAGGTACACGCGGCGCAGGTTGGACAGCATGCGGTACGCGATGAGCTCCACCGGCGCGGGCGCGAGCATCGCCCGGTCGAACTTGAGCTGCGGCGCCACGCGCTTGAGCAGCTCCTCGCAGCCGTGCTCCGTGAGGATGTCGCCGTGGTGGAAGGGGTCCATCACCAGCTTGTGGTCGCCCGCGTCGCACGCCACCAGGAAGTGGCCGGGGAAGGGGACGCCGTACAGCGAGATGCCCGCGCGGCGCGCCACCTCCAGGTAGAGCACCGACAGGGTTATCGGCAGCCCCACCTTCCGCTCCAGCACCCGGTCCAGGAAGCTGTTGTCCGGGGAGTGGTAGTCGTCCTCGTTGCCCCGGAAGCCTTCGATGTCCGCGAGCACGTGGCGCAGGGCGCGCAGGGGGGCCAGGGCCTCGCCCTTCTCGCGCAGGCGCTCCGTCTCCACCTGCACCCGCGCGGCGAGCGCATCCAGCGTCCTGAGACACGCCGGAGCATCCAGGTCCTCATGGCCCAACGTCGCGATGGCGAGGGCCGCCAGGTCCAGCCGCGGGGGTTCCGCGGCCAGGGAAGACACCAACCGCTCACGCGCCAGCGGAGGGCCGAAACCAGAGGAAAAGCTCACGGTGCGCACCAGTAACCCACGGATGCTCCTCACGGCAAAAGCAGGCAGCCGAGCATCAGGCGCCCGGTGGTGCCGCGGGCAGCCGGCCCTTGATTTCCGCACGCAGGGCCATTTGGGCTGAAATCAGTCCCGCCAGGATGCCGTCCTCGAACTCGAAGGTCGGGTGCTCCTTCAGCTCCGGGAAGTCGTGCGGGTTGCGCAGCTCCTCCGGCCCGATGTTGGGCACCGCCTCGCGCGCCAGCTTGAGCACCTTCGCCTGTTGCTGGGCAATCATCCGCTCGTAGAGGGGGGAGGCCAGGGCCAGCAACTCGTTCGCCGTCTCTTCCGTCATGGTGTGTGTGCCTCTAGCCTCACTCTTGGGCGATGTCCCACTTCATCCGCCGGTAGGTGTAACGGAAGGACTCGGCGTTCGCTTCGACGGCGTCCCCCGGGCCCTCTCGCCCGTCCAGGAAGGCGACGAAGTCGAACTGCCGCCCGGGCTGGCCGTACTCGGCGTCGAACACGCGCACGATTTCGTTCGCCGGCAGCGTCCTGCGACCCGCCACGCTCACCAGGGGGATGTCCAGGCCCTTCATGTCCTTCGACGGGGCGTAGGACTTCCACACCAGCTCCGTGCACACCAGCGACTGGTCGGAGAAGAAGTCGAAGTTGAAGTCGTACGGACGGCCCTGGAAGGTGAAGGCGCGCAGGATGGCGCGGGCCTTGTCCACCTGGGACAGCCGGGGCCGCAGCACGCCCAGGTAGTCCACGTGCATGCCGTGCTCCACGCCGGTGAAGCTCACGCCCTCGCTGATGGACTCGATGATGCGCAACGGGTCTCCGTGCGCGTCCTTGCCGGTGTACTCGGCCCACTTCGCGGGGAAGGCCTTCGCCAGGTGGGCGGTGAACGTCTCCGGGCGGCCGGGCAGGGTGGCCACCCAGGTCTTCACCTCCGGATCCGCGTCGAAGGTCTGGGAGAGCTCCTGCGGCGTGCCCACGTACAGCTCCGCGTGCGGCCAGAAGCCCGGCAGCCCGATGTTGGACAGGAACCAGTTCTGCCGCGCGACCATCACGTCGCCCGGGGCCATGCGCGGAAGGAGCGACAGCACCTGCTCCCGGGAGATGAGCGGCTTGCCGGAGCGGTGCACGCGCGTGTCGCCCATCCACTCCGCCACGGTCTTCTGCACCGGGAACACCGCGCGAGCGGTGGTGTCCTGGGTGAGGTCCGCGGCGGCCTTGGCGAAGAGCACCGGGCCTCGCTTCAGGAGGCGTGAGCGGGCCGCCTTGCTGTCCTGCCGCATGGTCTGGAAGAGCGCGGGGACGCCGGGCTCGTTCAGCACGCCGGCCTTCGCCAGCACCGGGTGCAGCGTGGCGCGGTAGCCGTCGCCCGTGAAGAGCTGCGTGCTGGTGCCCACGTGGACGACCTTCTCCTTGAAGCGGCTGAAGGCGCGCGGGGGCAGGCCGTACTCGGGGCCGGGCTCGTTCAGCAGCACCTCCAGCTGCGCCTGGCCTCCGGTGAGGTCCGCGAAGGCCATCCCCTGCGCCAGCTCCGACGCGAGCGCGGCGTGGGTGAGGAGGAAGCCCCAGGCGTGCTTCTTCGGCTGGGTGAAGGCGGGCACCTTGAGGAAGTCCCAGTAGCGCTGGCGCACCACCTCCGTGGAGATGAAGCAGTCGAAGAAGGCGGCCCAGGTGGACACCAGGAGCTGCTTCTCGTCCGGGGTGTAGGGCACGTCCTTGCCGCGCTGGTACAGCGCCTTGGAGCGGAAGGCCTCCTCCTTGAGCCGGCGGAGCCCCTCGGTTCCCTGGCGCAGCGTCTCCAGGTCTCGGCGGGCCTGGGCCACGAAGGCGGCGTCGTCCAG
>NZ_RAWR01000335.1:0-7265 GCF_003986945.1 Corallococcus sp. AB018
AGGCCCGAGAACATCGACTCGAGGAAGCTCTCCAGCTCCCCCTCCAACCGCTTCAGTTGCGTCGGTGTCATGCAGGGGGAACAGTCCGCCCACCCTCACGCATTCTTGATGTGACCAAGTCGTACTAAATGAGGGGATCCTTCAGATCGCCGCCCCCATTGCCAGTCCATGCGTCGAGTCCAAGAAGCGGCTCGGAAACTATCGTTGGGTCGCGGAACGCGCGCTGGGCTGGAAGAACCAGTTGCGCGGCCTTCAAGGTCACGATGAGTGCAGGGACGACGGCCACTTCGGATTCCTCGTCTCTGCTACGTCATGGTACTGCGTCGCCTCTGTTTTGACATTTATTTGGGGGTTGTTAATGGGTTGCGCTTTTCATGGGAGTGTGTGGAAATGCGAAGCCCGGGCCAGCGCATCCCTCGCGCCAACCCGGGCCTCAAGCCCATCCAGATGAATCTGCGGCCTACGGCTTCTTCACGTCGTAGGGCACCAGTTCCTCCAGGCGTTCCCCGTCCTCGCGGACCTTGCCCACGCCGGGGACCAGCCAGAACAGACGCTGCTTCTCCTCCTTCACTCCGCCGCTCTTGTTCAGCTTGTCGCGCTGGACCTTGATGGCGTTGGTGAACGTGCCCGCGGGCGTCGTCACCGTGACGTCCTTCTCCGGCACCTTCCAGACGTAGGTCGGATCCTTCCCCTCCGTTCCTCCCGCCGCGTAGGTGATCAGCTCACGCCCCTTGTCCGGCTGCTCCCAGGGCACGGAGGCAGGGGGCGTCGCCGCCAGGGACTTCATCATCGCCGGGGACCAGGTCGTCGCCTTGGAGGCCAAGCCGTCCGTGACGTCCTCCTCGCGCAGCCGCACCACCAGGCCGTTGGTCAGCTCCAACTGCCAGGAGTCCTCCTTCCTCCTCACAATAAAGCCTGTGTGTGCGTATTGTTCGAGCGAGTAAGGTAGAGGTGCGTTCCCGGATGGAGCGCAGTTCGGTCAGACAGAGCCTTAGGTTGCGCCACAGAGCGCCAGAGGTGTCCCATGATGGGCTGGCAACAGAGGAGGCTCTCGGAGAGAGCGCAGCGGCTCCTGCGAGCAGCATCGGTTCATCCTGTTCCGAATGATGAGGCGACGGTTCGGTCTTGGCTCTTGGCGAACGAGCCCGGTCTTGAGCCGTCGGTGTTTGTTGGTTTCCAGAGAGACTTCGGCGGCCTGATTCTGGACATCCCCGGAGAAGTCCTTTCGCTAGGACTTTGGTATAAGAGCTGGAGTGGCAGTGTTGTCGGGCCTGTTTCAAATGAGGACGACGACGGGAATGTCCTGGTGAGTTGTGGCTCATTCCGGGCTGCGCAGTATGCGCTTTATATGAGGGGGGATGGCGCCATCTATCTGGGAGAGTGGCCTGCTGCCAGTTTCGTTGAAAAATATCTTGAAGACATGGCTATGTTCTCTGTGGCGTATGGAGCACGCCCTTCTAGAGTGAAGAAAGTCAAACTTCCGCAACGGTTCGGTGAGCGGTTCGCGGCCCTTGAGCTTTCCTTGGTTGAGATGGCCTCGGATTGGCCATACTTCGCGTGGTGGATTGGGGATGGCGTCTTTGTTCGCGAGGATGGAGACGTAGGTGGTGCCGGGCAGGTGACTGCCAGGGTTTTTGGGCGTGCTGACTCTCCTCGCGTGGCTGCTATCGAAGCTGCTCTGCTGGGTTCGTAGTGAGTTGGTGCGCTGGGCTCACAGGAGACCTCTGTGCGACGACGCATCCATCCGGAGTTGCTCCCCGGGAGCGACGCGTTGACGTACAGCAGAGCCGGCTGTCCCGTAGGCACGAGGGAAAGAACGAACCCCGCGCGCACCATCTTGTCCCCCATTTCAGCCTCCGGCGCTTCGCTAACAACAAAAAGCGCGTTCAGGTTCAGGTGGCATCGCGAGACCAGAGGCACACGTCCGGCTTCAGCGTTCTAAGTGCGTGCGTGGAGCGCGACTTCTGTGCCGTCGAGACAGTGTGTGGCACCTCAACAAGCTGAAAGCCCGGGCCAGCGCATCCCTCGCGCCAACCCGGACTCCAATCCCATCCAGATGAATCCGCGGCCTACGGCTTCTTCACGTCGTAGGACACCAGTTCCTCCAGGCGTTCCCCTTCCTCGCGGACCTTGCCCACGCCGGGGACCAGCCAGTACAGGCGCTGCTTCTCTTCCTTCACCTCGCCGCTCTTGTTCAGCTTGTCGCGCTGGACCTTGATGGCATTGGTGAACGTGCCCGCGGGCGTCGTCACCGTGACGTCCTTCTCCAGCACCTTCCAGACGTAGGTCGGATCCTTCCCCTCCGTTCCTCCCGCCGCGTAGGTGATCAGCTCACGCACCTTGTCCTGGTGCTCCCAGGGCACGGAGGCCGGCGTCGCCGCCAGGGATTTCATCATCGCCGGGGACCAGGTCGTCGCCTTGGAGGCCAGGCCGTCCGTGACGTCCTCCTCGCGCAGGCGCACCACCAGGCCGTTGGTCAGCTCCAGCTGCCAGGAGTTCTCTTCGTAGACCGTGCCGGACTTCGTGCGGTCCTGCCGGCTGTGCACCTTCACGGCCGTCATCGTCGTGTCCGGCACCGTCTCCGGCCCCTGCACCGTCACGACCTTGTTGAAGACCCCCTCCACGTCATCCGTGATGCGGTAGGTCCATGTGGAGCCCGTGGTCAGCGGCCACAGCGTCGTCATCTCCGCCTGCTGATCCGGCTTCGTGCCGCCGCCCGTGCCCGGGTCCACCGCGTTGCCCGGCAGGTCCACCGTGCCGTCGGGATTCGTCGTGGGCGCGCCCGGATCATTCCCCGTGGGCAGGCTTCCCCCACCGCCACCGCAGGCGGCGAAGGCTCCGCACGCCGCGAACAGCACCGCCAGCTTCCTGAACTTCATACCGTCTCCTCCCGCGCGCCCTTCGCGCTCACCGCCGTCCACCGCAGGCCCCGCAAGGGCGCCCCTTCCGTCCGTCCCAACGCCGCCGCCAGGCTTCCAGGCTCCGGCTCCTCCACTTCCAGCTCCACGCGCCGCGCGGAGAAGTCCATCGCGCAGCTCTTCACCAGCACGTTGCGCTCGCCCAGCGCCGCCCTCAGCGTGGCCTCCGCTCGCACCAGGTCGTCCGCCTGCGCGGACACCACCATTCGCTGCCTGGCCTCCTTCGTCGCCACGGCCTTCTTCTCGAACAGGTCCAGCACGAAGAGCAGCACCGCCACGAACCCCGTGCCCACGCACGCCAGCACCAGGTTCCCGTGGCCGCATGCCATGCCCAGGCCAATCACCAGGAACAGGATGGCCGCGTCGCGCGGGTCCTTCAGCCCCGAGCGGAACCGCACGAACCCGCCCAGGCCCACCAGACCGAAGGCCTTCGCCACGCTGTTGCCAATCACCGCGGTAATCACCGCCGCCGCCGCGCAGAGGAGGATCTGCGCCTGCACCATCTCCACCTTCGGCAGCGGCTTGCCCGTCAACATCCGCCACGGCCGCGACGACAACAGCGCGCCAATCACCGCCGCCGCCACCAGCCGCGGGAGGATGGCCCCCATCGACAGCGCCTGCAGCTCCTGCTCCACGTCCTGGAACAGGGCACCGAACGGACCCTCCATGGGCGTCATGCCTCCTGCCGCCCGGCGTCCACTCCCAGCGTCTCCGCCAGCGCCCGCGCCGGGCGCTGCGCCTGCTCCAGCGCTCGGGCGTGCGCCACCACCGCGTACGCGTTGCGCAGCACCGGCAGCTTCCCGGCCTGCTCCTCCAGGATGCGCTCCAACAGCGCCCGCGTCTCCGCCACCAGCGGCAGCCCGCGCATCGACGACACCACCGTCGCCGGCCACCGGCGCGCCGCGGAGGCCCGCAGCTTCCACGCGGCCGGCGAATCCATTCCGTCCACGGAGTCCAACGCCTCCTTGGTGGACTGCGCGCCCCGCTCACGCATCGCCCAGGCCCGCGGCGTGTCCACGCCGGTCAGCGAACGCAGCACCAGCTTCAGCGCTCCCTTCTCCAACTGCTCGCGCAGGCCCACCGCCACCGGCGTCTCCAGCCCCGTGGTGCTCTTCAGCACCGCCAGCCGGTCGTGCGGAATCAGCGCATCGCGCAGCGCCTCCGCGCGCTCCGTGCTCAGTCCGCCCAGACTGCGCGCCACCTCCGAGTACAACTTGCGCTGCATGCCCGCCTCGCGGACCACCCAGGACTCCTCGCCGTCCACGCCCACCAGGCCCAGCAGCACCGCCGCCATGTGGCCGTCCTTCAGGCCCCGCTCGCGCAGCGCCCACGCTTCTGGCGAGTCCTGGCGCTTGAGCCCCTCCAGCACCGCTGCCGGCGCCTGCGCGTACAGCCGCTGCCTCAACGCGTGCGAGCGCGGGGACGTCACGAACCCCAGACCCTCCGCCACGTCCGCCGGCACGCTCGCCGACAGCACGTCGCGCAGCGTCCACGCCGTGTCGTCATCCAGCCCATTCAGGCTACGCGCCACCAGGCCCGGCAGCCGCTCCGCGTACGCCACCCGGCGCTGGTGCGCGGGCAGGCCCGGGATGCCGTTGAGCAGCCACGCCGCCAGCTGTGGCTCGCGCGCCTCCAGGCCGTCCACCGCCTGGAAGAAGCGCTCCTCCACGTCGTCCACGGACACCGCGCCCGGCGCCGGCGGGGGAGGGGCGGGGACCAGCCGCTGCACCGGCTGCTCACGTCCCTCCAGCCGCGCGACCACCGCGTCCACCAGGCGCTGCTCCAGCACTCGCAGCGGCTGATCATTGTTCTCCAGGATGATCCACCGCGCAGGGTCCTTCCGGGCCTGCGCCAGGAACGCCTCGCGCACGCGCACCGCCAGCCCCGCGCCGACCAGTCCCTTGCGGCTGTCCGCGTCGTTCTCCTTGCCGCTCTGCACCTTGCCCAGCCGCTTGCGCAGCCGCGCCAGGTCCGGGTCGACGTCCACCAGGATGACCAGGTCCGGCCACAGCCCCTGCGACGCCAGCTCGCACGCGGGCAACAGCTGCGCCTCCTTCAGGCCCCGCCCACCGCCCGTCAGCGCCAGCTGCGAGTACAGGTAGCGGTCGGTGATGCACACGTCGCCCCGCTTCAGCGCGGGCGCGATGACCTCTTCCAACTGCTGCGCGTCACGGGCCAGGTTCAGGAAGAACTCGGCGCGCGGGCCCATCTCCAGGAGCTTCGCGTCGCGCGTCAGGTCGCGGATGCGCCGCGCGGTGGGCGACTGCAATTCGCCGCCCTCGCGCGCGTGCGCGACCTTGTAGCCCAGCCGCTTCAGCCGGGCCGCGAGCAGGTTGGACAGCGTCGTCTTGCCGCTGCCGTCAATGCCTTCGAAATCGATGAACACGGTGCCCTAACCCCCTACGACCCCAACGCCACCTGATGTGAAGGCATGCACCCGCGCCATGCCCTCCGCGAACTTGCTGTACGCCGTCGCTCCCCCCGGATTGAGGGCCGACAGCCACTCGGGCAGCGCCGCCCCGAGGTGCTTCACCTCCACCACCACCCGCGAGTCCTCCCACACGGGCAGCCCCAGCCGCTCCACCGTCAGCGCCACGGGCGACAGGGCCAGCTCCGGCGATACGGCGTGGAAGCCGATGTCCCGGTCCACCGTCACCCGCCACTCCTGCGACACCTGGTACACGTGCCGCCGGTACGTCACCGCCAGCACCGGCGACAGGCTTCCCCCCGCGATGAGCGGCAACAGGCTCACTCCGCCCTTGAGGGTCCGGCCCAGCTCCGCGCGCGGCACCCACACGCGCCGCTTCCGCGTGAGCCCGCCACGCTCGAGCTTCACCTCCAGCACCACGCGCTCGCGGCCCGCCGCGCCCACGTCCGGCGAGTACTCCTTCGTCCTCACCTTGAGGCAGTCGTCCGGCGTGCGCAGCGCGCGCATCGCCAGCGGATGTCCCGGCTTGTCGAAGTACACCGACACGATGCGCGTGGGCGGCGGCAGGTACCCGCCCAGCTCCTGCGACAGCCTCGCGCAGACCGACTTGGCGTCCGGGGCCTCCAGCACGCGCTTGAATTCACGCCGCAGCTTCGTCACTTCGCCTTCAACGAATGAGATCATCTCCAGGTGTCTCCTCAACGGAAGCGGGTGGCGAGCTGCACCGACAGCTCGAGCGCGGGCGTCACGTCCCCCGGCCGGAGCGCACGCTCCGCCTGGACCTGCGCCTTGAACGAATCCGCCAACAACACGTTGAGCCCCCCCGTCACCGAATGCCCTTCCGCCTGGATGCCACCCTGCAATTGCAGCGCCTCCGCTCCCACCACCGGTTGCACCGCCCACCCGTTGTGGCCTACCGGCACCGTCCAGTAGGCCAGCACCGACTGCGACTGGAACGGCCCCAACGCCAGCCGGCCCATCGACGCCTCACCCGTCAACGACAGCCCCCAGAGGTTCAGCTCCGCGTCCGCCGCCGTCGCGTACTGCTTCGTCCCGTCAATCACCTGCGTCAGGTACGTGCTCGTGCCCAGCGTGAGGAACTTGAACGGACGGATGCTCAGCCGCGCTGAGCCGTCCTCGCTCAGCCGCTTCCCGGTCGCGTCCTCGCCGCCCTCGAAGAGGCCCGCGGAGAACTTCAGGCCCCACGCCGCCTTGAGCCGCATCTCGCCCATCACGCCCAGACGCCGCCCGCCCAGGGAGTTCGTCTCCGTGAGGTAGTCCTCCACCAGTCCGCGCTCCTGGATGGGCAGCCGCCACGCCGACTCCTGCGAACGCTGCAGGAAGGGCGACTTGAAGCGGCCCGCGTACAGCCGCATGCGCTTGCCGTCGTCCGCCAGCCGCACGAACGCGTCCTTGAGAATCGTCTTGGAGGCGAGATCCGCGCTCACCTCCGCTTCCAGGTTGGACAGCGACGCGGCCACGCCCACTCGCGCGGACTCGATGCCCAGGTCGCGCTCGTACTTCTGGCGCTCGTCCGCGGCGGCCCGCGCGAACACGCGGCCGAACACGCGGATCCGCTGCTGCGGCCCGCCCTTGTCGTCCACCTTGTCCGCTTCGTCCGGCGCCTCGCCCAGCGTGTCCGCCTTGGGGCCCGTGTCCTTCTTCTTCTTGCCCGGCACCGCCGCGTCCGGCACCGGCGCGCCCGGCTCGGAGACCTGCTCCGGCGAACCCATGACGGGCCCCTGCGAACCGCCAGGCATCGCCTGCGCCACCGCGCCTTCCAGTGCGTCACCTGTCCCGTCCGCCGGCTTCTTCGCGTCGTCGTCTCCGGACACCTCGAGCGGCCGGTCTACTCCCTCCGCCGCCGCGTCCTCGTCCGGCTCCGGCGCCGCGCTCGCGACCGCCGGCAGGCCCAGGAG
>NZ_RAWR01000336.1:0-7217 GCF_003986945.1 Corallococcus sp. AB018
GGGTCGGGGCAGCACGGCAGGACGGGCGGTACGGGGCGGTACGGCGCATCACGCAGACACTTCATCCTCGGAGAACGAAGACCATGGCGACCAAGACCCAGAAGCAGACCATCCAGCGCAAGGCCCGTCAGATGAAGGCGAAGACGGTGAAGGCCGTGTCCAGCGCCGGCAAGCAGGCGAAGCGCGTGCAGGTGACGCTCGGTGATCTGATCGCCGCGGCCTTCGACACCGTGGGGGGCGAGGCTCGCAAGGTGGCCAGGGTGGTCTCGTCCACCGACATGACGTTGGCGACCGGAAAGCACATTGTGTTCGTGGGGTGATGCTTCCGCCGGCCGGGCGCGGACGACAACAGGGATCCACTCCAGGGCCAGGTGAATGACGTGAAACCCATTCTCAATCCCGGACGCAATTGCTGGACGCGGACGGATACGCATGACGCGGGCGTGCTGGTGGACGCCCGGGACTACTACCGTGAGCTGTACAGGGCCATCCGGAAGGCCCGCCGCTCCATCGTCATCACCGGTTGGCAGTTCGACAGCGATGTGACGTTGCTGCGCGGTGAGGACCTGGAGGAGGCCAAGGGAGGAGAAGTCCGGCTGCTGCCACTGTTGGATGAGATGTGCCGGGAGAACCCGGAGCTGCACGTCTACATCCTCGCGTGGGACTTCAGCATGCTGCTCGCCATGGAGCGCGAGTGGATGCAGAACCTGCTCTTCAACTGGACGACGAACGAGCGGCTGCGCTTCCGCTTCGATTCCTCCAGTCCGCTCTACGGCGCCCATCACCAGAAGCTCGTCGTCATCGACGGCGTGATGGCGTTCACCGGCGGCATGGACGTGTGTGACTGTCGCTGGGACGACCGGGACCACCCCGCGCGCTCGAAGCTGCGCTGCGACTCCGGCCGCGACCCGCACGGGCCGTACCACGACGTGCAGACGGTGCTGACGGGCCCCGCGGTGAAGCCGCTCGCGGAGCTGTTCGAGGCGCGCTGGGCGCACTCGGGCGGAGGCGAGCTCCACCTGGAGCCCGTGAACCGCGACGACATGACTTTCGAAGCGACGATGCCCGCGCCTCCGGGCCCGGTGGCCATCAGCCGCACCTTCGGCAAGACGCTGCTGCCTCCGCAAGCGGAGGTGCAGGAGATCCGCGCGCTGTACGTGGACGCCATCGACGCGGCCGAGCGCTTCATCTACATCGAGAACCAGTACTTCTCCTCACGCGCCATCTACGACGCGCTCGTCAAACGCATGCGCGCGGCCGGGCGGCCCCGGCTCCAGGTGATGCTGGTGCTGCCCCGTCAGCCGGAAGCGCTGCGCGAGCAGATCGCCATGGGCGTGGCCCAGGTGCGCCTGCTGCGCGCGCTGCGCGAGGTGGCCTCCGAAACGGGCCACGGCTTCGCGGTGTACGGCTCGGCGGCGAAGGACGAGGACGGCTCGGACGTCTTCACGTACATCCATTCGAAGGTGCTCATCGTGGATGACACCTTCATGACCATTGGCTCCGCGAACACGACCAACCGCAGCCTGGGGTTGGATTCGGAGCTCAACCTGAGCTGGGAGGCGGAGGCGCCCGGCGACGCCGTGTCGCGCGCCATCCGCCGCGTGCGCGTGTCGCTGATGGCGGAGCAGGCAGGCCTGGCTGGCGTGGCCGCGCTGCGCCCGCTGGTGGACGCGACGCACATGGTGGAGACGTTGGACGGGCTGGCCCACGAGGGACAGCACCGGCTGCGTCCGCACCCGCTGGAGACGGTGTTCGACCAGAACCCACTCTTCAAGCCGCTGGAGCCGGAGGAGTTCCTCATCGACCCGGAGGAGTCGGTGCTGGACGAGTCCCTCTTCGAGGCCCTGCACAAGGGCGACGACGGCCTCTTCGCCTCCGGCGTGCGCCTGCTGTCGCGCTGGCTGGTGGGCAAGTCGTGCGAGACGGCCCGGCGGCACAGCGCCATCCTGCCCTGCGCTCCCGCCCAGGAAGAGGGCGGGACGGTGGGGAACTAGCGGCGGGCGAAGTCCACGCCCACGCCCGCGCCCGCGCTCACGCCTTGCACCAGCGTGCCGTCCGGCTGCGGGAAGGTCACCGTGGCGCCGGCGCCCCAGATGTACATGGCGGGCAGCACGCGCTGGCGGAACTCCGCCGCCACCGAGTAGCGGGGCTTGTCGCCCAGGCCCACCACCACCAGGCGCGCGATGCCTCGCGACTCGCCGCCCGGGGTGCTGAAGCTCAGGGACAGGTCGCCGTCCGCGCGGCCGAAGGCGGAGTACTCCACGGCGCCGCTGGCCACGACCTCCGGAGAGTCCGGTCCGTCGCCCCGCGCCACGGACAGCTCCAGGTAGCCGGAGAAGTCCTTGGGCACGCGCTGGTCGGCCTGGGGCTCCTCGGAGAGGCCCACGGCGGAGAAGCGCGACAGCTCGTAACCCGCGCCGAAGTAGCCGAAGCGGAAGCCTCCGCCCTGCCGGCGCCCCTGCACGGTGACACTGAGCTGCGTGCCCTTGAAGTTGCCCTCGAACGCGACGCCCAGCATGCCTCCCACGTCCTGCGCGCCATCATTGAGCCGCGCGCCGCCGGCGAGCAGGGCCCACGAGCGCAGCCGCTCGCCCTTGTACATGGCGAACTCGCCGCCCACCGACGCCACCGTGGCCTCCGGCGTCACTCCGCCGGCCTCGCCGAAGTCGTGCGCCGCCGAGGCGCGCACCAGGTAGCGGTCGAAGTTCCCCTCGCTGTCGCTGGCGATGCGGCCGATGTCCAACAGCAGCTCGCCTGAGAAGATGCGCGCGGCGAGCACGTCGCTGGCCAGCAGCTGCACGCGCGCGGGCCCCGCGGTGAACGACAGCGTGCCGCCCGCCGGGTGGTAGTTCGGGTTGAGCTGGTTGTCGTAGCGGTTCACCAGGTAGCCGCGCCCCAGCGACTCCTCCAGGAACGGCTGCACACGCAGGCCGAAGCGGCCGGACTCGTCGCCAATGCGCAGCAGGCGCACCACCTGGCCGTAGTCACTGCGCTCGTCCCAGTCCTCGCGCCGCAGCCACGCGCCGTAGTCGTCGTCCTTCTGCTTCGGCTCGTTGTCCAGCAGCCGGAAGCGCAGCGGCGCGCCCAGCATGAAGGCGAAGTCCTCGCCCCCATCCACGCCCAGGGACGGGTACGCGTAGCCGAACAGGTCCTGCTCCCCACCTCGCGTCCCGGACGGGAAGCTCAGCGGCCCCACCTCCAGGAGCGCCCGGAAGCCGATTCCCTCCGAGGAACCTCCCGAGCTCCCCGACGACTCCGGCGCGGAGTACGTCTCCTGCTGCGCATCATTGGGGACCTCCTCGATGCTGGAGGACTGGGAGTGAAGCAGCGCGATGAGGGCCACGAAGGGAGCACCAGTCATTGGTGCTCACTCTAGTTGGCGCGGCGCGGGCTGGACAGACGAATACCCGGGACGGCCCGTGAGCGGGCTTTCCCGGGTATCCGCCCTCGCGTGGGGCGCGATGACTAATGGGTGGGATCCGGCGTGGCGTCCGTGTCCACCTTGGAGCTGTCCGTGCTGGGGGCGTCCACGTCGCTGTTGAGGGCGCCGGATCCGGTCTCCTCGCTCACGTCGCTCTTGCCGTCGGTGCTCAGGTCGCCGGAGCCGCCGGTGCCCAGGTTGCCCTTCTCACTGGGGTCGCGGTTCTGGTTCACCGCGCCAGCGGGCACCTGCGCGTCGCCCAGGTCGGTGGGCGTGTTCTGCTGGACGTCCCACTTCTGGCCGTCGCCGGTCTTCACGGCTTCGTGCGCGGCGCCAGAGCCACCGGTGGCCTCGCCGTCGTAGACGGTGGGCGCGTCCTTGCGGTCGCGCTTCTCCAGGTCGCTCACGTTGCCCGTCTCACCGGGCAGCTCCGTGGAGCGTGAGGTGTCAGCGGGGTCGATGCTCCCGCTGGTGCCATCCGTGGTGTCCGGGTTGGCGGACGTGGTGCCCGCGCTGCCCGAGCCGCCCACGGCACCGGCTTCCGGTGACGAGGCCTCGCGGGTGGTGGCGTTGTGGCTGGCGCAACCGTACAGCGACAGGGCGGCGATCGCCGCGAACAGAGGGAGCTTCATGGGAAATCTCCGTGTGTGTCGGGTTTGAAGTCGGCTGCCAGAAATCTGGTTGCCCTTCCGACAGAGACAAGGACACACACGGTCCTCTGCTACCCGACCCTTACCTGAGCGACCGGGCGAGCGGGCGCTCAGGTGCCGGTTGGCTGACTCAGGCCTTCTTGCGCTTCTTCGACGAGGACGGTCCGGGGTCGGTGTCGGCGGCGTCCGCCTTGCGCTTGTCGCCGACCTGCGCCGTCTCCTTGCTGCTGGACATGGCCTCGCCCTTGTCATCCAGGGTGAAGAGGCGCTCCTTGGTGAGGAGCCGGTCCGGGCCGAAGGTCTGATGCGCCTGGAAGAGGCGCTCGGCGCGCTCCGTGGGCTTGCCCTTCGCGTCCAGCGGCGTGTCGAAGCCGGTGCTGATCTTCGTGTTCTGCGTCCGGTTGCCCAGGCGCAGGTTGCCCGGCGAGTCGAAGGTGTCCTTCAGCACGTCCTTGTAGGCGCCGAAGCGCGTGTCCTGATCAGGCCCCTGCATCGCGGTGAGGGTGTTCTGGAGCGCGCCGTTGCGCTTCGACTGCACCTGCGCCGGAGTCAGCTCGCCCTGGCGCTCGGCGAGCGTGGCGCGCGAGTAGCCCTGCATGCGGCCCACGCCCGCGGCCTGCTGCGCCAGGCCCTTCTTCATCTGCTGCTGGGCCTCGGCGATCTCCTTGGGCGTGGTGGCCGTGCTCAGCTTCTGGGTGGCCTTGTTCGTGTTCTTCACGCCCTCCTTGAACTGGAGCGTCTCGTGGTTGAGGACGTTCTGGCCGGTGCCGGAGGCGATGACGTGGTTGATGCTGGACGCGGGCGCCTTGTTCTTCGCGCTCCCCGCGACCAGCGCCTCCTGCTCCGTCAGGGGACGCCCGGAGGCCGTCGCCGCCTTCGTGTACGTGGTGTGTGAATCGCTGTACTGGGTCAGGCGGTTCAGCGAGTTCTGCGGAGTCTTCGCCGTGCCGTGCTCGCCGTAGTGGTCGGTGAGCTTCTGCTGCTGCTTCGCGTTCAGGTCCGCGGTGGGGCCGTACTTCACCTGCTCGCCCACCTTCGTGTTGTTGTTGCCGACCTTGAACTGCGTCTGGCTCAGCTTGGGGCCAATGCCTTTCATCTTCGACTGCCTTTCGTTGACGCGCCCGGCCGGAGGGACGGCGGGGTGCGTCATGGGGGAGAGGGGAGACTAGGAAATTAGAGGCTGCCTGTCCCTGCGGGAGATCCCTGATGCCTGTCCGGGACACCCGCTTGACTACGGCTGTAGTCAGGCGTACCTTGCTTTCTGACTACAGCTGTCGTCACGAAGGGCAGGGCGCATGAAGAAGCCGGTGGGAGAGCAGGAGCTGGCGGTGCTGCGGTACGTGGCCGAGCATGGTCCGGCGACGGTGGGCGAGGTGGCCGAGCGCTTCGGTGAGGCGCAGGGTCTGGCGCGCTCCACCATCCTGACGGTGATGGAGCGGCTGCGGCTGAAGGGGTACCTGACCCGGAGCAAGGTGGACGGGGTGTTCCAGTACGCCTCTCCGGTGGCGACGCAAGAGCTGCTGCGCGACGTCGTAGGGAACTTCGTGCAGCGCACGCTCTCCGGGTCCCTGTCTCCGTTCGTGACCTACCTGTCGGAGACGGAGGACGTGTCCGACGAAGAGCTGAAGCAGCTCCAGGACGTCGTGGCGCGCCTGCGCCAGAAGCGGAAGGAGTAAGCCCCGTGATGACTCTCATGACCTCGCCGTGGTGGTCGTCGTGGTCGGAGTCGGTGTGGCGCGCCTCGTGGCAGGGGGCGCTGTGCGCGCTGGCCGTCTGGGTGCTGGCCCGGACGCTGCCGCGCCTGCCCGCGGCCCTGCGCGCCGGACTCTGGTGGTTGGTGGCGCTCAAGTTCGTGCTCACGCTGGGCTGGCCCAAGCCCATGCCGCTGGCGCTGCTGCCCGTGGAGTCCACGACCGCGCAATCCCAGACGGTCCAAGTGGACGGTGCTCAATCCCAGACGCCGGGGCGGACGGTCATGGTGCTCACGGCCCCCGATGCGGCCGTGCTCATGCGGGTGTCGCCGCAAGGGCAGACACCGGCTCCCGTGGAGGGCCCCTCGGCCGGGGCGCGGGTCGCCTCGTTCTTCAAGAGCGCGGTGGAGTCGCTCCGCGCGCATTCGTGGACGGTGGGCGGGGTGTGGGCGCTGCTCGTCCTGTGGGGCGCGGGCGTGGCGTGGAAGGTGCGGGGCCACGTGCTGGCGTGGCGTCAGGTGCAGGGCATGCGGGAGCGCGCGCGGCCCTTGCGTCACCCGGTGCTGGAGGAGGAGGCGGAGTTCCTCGCGAATGAAGCGGGCCTGCGCCGTCCGCCCACGCTGCTCGTGTCGGACGAGGTGGTGAGCCCGCTGGCCGCGGGGCTGGTGTCGCCGGTCATCGTGCTGCCCGCGAAGGCGCTGCGTGATTTGCCGGAGGACTCGCTGCGCATGGCGCTGGCGCACGAAGTGGCGCACCTGCGGCGCGGGGACCTGTGGCTGGGTTGGGTGCCGGCGCTGGCGGAGACGGTCCTCTTCTTCCACCCGCTCGCGCGCCAGGCGGCCCGTGAGTACGCGCTCGCCCGGGAAGAGGCGTGCGACGCGGAGGCGCTGCGCCTCACCGGCGCGGAGCCCGCGGACTACGGCGAGCTGCTCATCGCCTTTGGCATCACCCGGCCCCCAGGCAGCGCAGCGGCGCTCGGGGCGTCGGCCCACCTTCACGCGCTGCACAGGAGGCTCCGCATGCTGGAACATGTCGACGTCGTCCCCACGCAACCCCGCCGGTGGCTGAAGGGTGCGCTGTTCGCCCTCGGCGCCGTCGTCCTGATGCCCTTCCAGGTCGTCGCCAAGGCGCCCGCGGAGAGCACCGCTCCCGCCGCGAAGGACGCGACCCCCGCCCCCGTCCGGGTGGGCACCGTCCGGTACCTGCCCGAGGACGCCGCGCCGGCCTCCAGGCCGACCGTCGCTTCTCGCTCCACCACGACGCCTGCCCCCGATGCGAAGCCCACCGTGATGGAGCACAGCGCGAAGGCGCCCGGTACGCCCGCGGATGCACCGCCGTTGCCTCCGCTGCCCGCGCTGCCTCCTCCTACGCCGGGGGCGACGCGGTCCACGCAGCTCACCTGTCTCTTGTACACATCTGACGCTGCCGACGATAAGGCTCGTGTCGATGTCGGTG
>NZ_RAWR01000337.1:0-7183 GCF_003986945.1 Corallococcus sp. AB018
GGGCCGGGGAAGTGAACGGCGCGCAGGAGTCCGGCCCGCTGGACGGAGTGTGCTTCCGGGCGCGAGTTGTGGCCCGGACTCGTACCGCGGTGCTCGGGCACCTGATGGCTCGACGCCCTAACGGCGCAAAACTACGAAGCCCGTGGCACCAGGCGTGTGCTTCCGCGCGCCTGGTGGAGCTCCCTGGGGACTGTCACCAGGTCTGGCCTGGCGCGGCCTGGCCCGGCGAAAGTGAACGGCGAAACTGAACGCGAAAGTGCCCGCGTTCACTTACCGGAGGGCGGTCTCAAACAGGGTCGGCGGGGGGCGTGACGCCCGTCGGCGGATCCACGGGGCCATCGTCCTTCGTGCCACCCGGTGCGGGTGTGTCGAGGTCCTCGTCGCTGCTCTCCACCACTTCTGCGTCCACCTCGCCGCGCTCGGCGGGCGTCGTCTCACGAGCGGCGCGCAGGGCCTGGGCGTGCCGGGCCTGGAGGCCCTCCAGCGAGAAGGTGGCGTGCAGCTCCTGGCGGGAGTCGGCGCCACCCATGACGAACTCCTTGAGCCTCACCATCGTGTTGAAGTCGGTGGGGTTGTCGACGCGCACGCGTCCCTCGGACAGCGCCTCCTCGAAGCCGAGGAGGTAGCCGTCAATCATCTTCAGCGCGTCGTCCTTGGAGACAGCGATGGCGTTGGCGCGCAGCTCGATGAGCTTCTGGTCCGCCTTGGTGGCGATGCGCGTCTTGGCCTCTTCGCGGCGGCGCAGGCAGTTGTGCTCCTTCGCGTAGCTGGCGACGAGGGAGGTGGCGACACCGAAGCGCTCGGCCAGCTCGCGGTACGAGGCGTAGCTCGTCATGGTGGAGCCGTCGGGGAGGGTCTTCACATCTCCGAAGACGAGGGCGCGGTCCAGCTCCTGGCGCGGGAGCGCGGGCTCCTCTGACTTGCGGGGGCGGCCCGTCTTGCGCTTCGCGGGCGGTGGAGTCGGTGGTGCCTCGAGAGGCTCGACAACCTCGTCTGCCAGCTCACCCGCGAGGAGGCGCTTGCGGCGGCCGAGGCAGTCGTGCTGCTGGGCGTACTTGGCGACGGCGCTGTGGGCGACACCGAAGCGCTCGGCCAACTCGCGGAGGGAGGGGAAGCGCCGCTTCACACGGCCCCGGGTGGTGGGCACCTCCTCGCCTTCCACGAGGAGCTTGTCCACCTCGGCATGGGGCAGCCGAGGGCCTTCGGCCTTGGTGGGGCGCCCCAGCTTCTTGAGGGGCTTCTTCTGGGCCATGCCTTCCCTCAGCAGCCTCCGGAGGGCTGCGGCACCGCGTCCACGGCCTGGGTGCGCAGGCGCTGCATCAGCCGCGTGCGCTGGCGCTTCAACCGCTGGTACGTCCTCTCGGCCTCGGCGGCGTCGCCCTCGACGAGGCGGCTGACGTAGGCGCGCAGCTTCTCGCGCCGGACGACCGTCGCCATGAGGACCTCGACGTCGCTGCGAGGCAGGGTGGCCTGGGCCAGATGCACCAGCACGGCGTCGCGCTTCACGAAGCTGCGGCGGATGCTGGGCCGCCTGGGGCTCTCCACCGGAGTGACGGACCGCACGTCGGGCAGCCACTCGGCGAGCTGCTCCTGGGTGTACGTCTCATGCTGCTCCGCGCGCTCCTTGCGAAGGTAACGGAACACCTCGCGCGCCGTCTGCTGGCGCAGGCGGACGGCAGTCCAGTCACCCCAGCGCGAGAGGGGGAAGGCGCGTGCGACGGAGAGGAAGGTGGCGAGGACGAGCTGGTCCAGGTCCTCCCTGGGCACGGCGTTACCGAGGAGGCGGCGGCGCAGGCGACGCAACATGGGGGCGTAGGCGGTGGCGAGGGCCGCCGTCCACGCGGGGCTGGAGGAGGCCTGCATTTCGGCCACCAGGGCCCGGGTGAGGGCTTCCCGCTCCGGGTACGTCTCCTCGCGCGCGTCAGCCATGGCGGCCAGCACCGAGTCGAGCGTGGCATGACGCGCGAAGGCCGGCCGCTGCGTGCGCGCAGCCGCGAAGACGGCCTGGAGCCGAGGGGCGAGCGCCTCTGCACGCAGCAAGTCCAAGAGGTGGTCGAAGAAGTCACTCACCGGGGGCGGGCCTCCCACCACTCGCGCACGAACTCGAGGAAGTCGTCCAATGGCATGGCGACGAGGGGCGGCTGCCCGTCGTCCTTGCACACAGCCAGCGGCCAGCGGCCCGCCGGGCACGTCTCCACGGCTTGGCGCAGGGCCTCGCGCACGTTGGTGCGCTGGTGGGCCTTGGCCTCCAGCCAGAAGCACGGCACCTCGACGTCGGACACCTCCTGGCCGCTGCGGTACTGGAGGCCGCGGCGGATGAGGGCCTCGGGCATGGCCTCGCGGAAGCGGTGGACGAGGGCGCGCTCGAAGTCGGCGCCCTTGCGACGAGAAGAAGCACCGCTCACGAGACACCTCCCGACTCCTCCAGCAGCCGCTCCATGTGCCCGCCACGGGTCATGCGCACGGCGAGGCAGCGGGCCAACTCCAGCGCGCAGCGGGCGTCCGCCATGGCTCGGTGGGGCGTGGGCCGGTGGAGGCCGAAGCGCCTAGCCAGGGCGTTGAGGGAGAGGGACTCCACCTCGCCCGTGGCGAGCAGCGGCCACGCGAGGCTGGCGGTGTCGAGGCGGTGGTAGTCGACGCTGGGCAGGGTCAGCTCGGTGCGGCGGTACCCTTCGACGAGGAAGCTCCAGTCGAAGCTGGTGTTGTGGCCGGCCACGAGGGTGCCCGCCAGGAGAGGTGTCACGGTGGCGAGGACCTCCTGCAGGGGCAGGGCGTCGTGCCAGTCCTCGTTGGAGTAGCCGCACACGGCCAGGGCTTCGGGGTGGGCGTCGGCCAGCCGTGTGGGCTGCACGCGGGCCTCGTACTCCGCCAGCACCTGGAGGCTGCGGGCGTCGACGCGGAGCACAGCCACCTCCAGCACTTCGTGCCGGGAGGCGTCCAGCCCCGTCGTCTCCAAGTCGATGAAGGCGAGCGTCCGCAGGTGCGGCGGGAGGCTGGGGAAGAGCGGCTGGCGGAGAGCGGCGACAGGCGTGGTGTCGGAAGCAGGGTGAGCGAGCAGCACTATGCGACCTCCTTGGCCCAGAACCTGGGCGAGTGGTGTTTGGTGGCGAGCGAGTCCAGCTCGGCCTTCAGCAGTGCGACGTGCGCGCTGCCCAGGCGCTTGCCCGCGTCTTTCAGCAGCGCATCGAGGGCCTTCTTCTCGACGCTGGCGAGGCGCTGCACCAGCTCCTCACGAGGGAGGCCGGTGGCTTGGGCCAGCACCGCAACGGTGGGCTCCAGCGGGTAATCGAGGCTGGTGGTGTTGAACATGCGGTAGCGCGTGCCGGCGAGGACGAGTTCGTCCTGCTCAGCGAGGTGGGCTCGGAGGACGCTCTCCAGCTCCGCCTTGCGCGCGCCGAGAATCTTCGCGAGCTGGGCGACTTCTTCACGCTCGCGAGCGACGGACTCCAAGTCGGACATGTTCCTGCAGACGACTTCCCGCTGGCCCGTCAGCGCGCGGGCGTAGGTGGGGCAGTCGCGCCGGTGGTCGCAGTACGCGCAGTTGGGGTTGAGGCGGGCGGGGAAGGACTCCGCCGTCTCCACCTGCTGGCCCAGCGTTTCGACGTAGGCGAGGGCAGCTTCCAGTTGCTCCTCGGTGCGCGTCGTCTCCTGCTGCACGCCGTGGCGCAGCATCCACATGGACAGGCGCACCTTCTTCGCCCAGGGCCACATGCGGCGCGCGGCGAGGGCGTAGAGGCTGAGCTGGAGGCTGGAGTCCAGCTCCTCGCGGGTGAAGAGCTGGTGGTTGGACTTGTAGTCCATGACGTGGACTGTCTCGTCGTCCACCCAGTCGACGCGGTCGATGAAGCCCAGGACAGTGAAGGGCCCCACCGGCAGGCGGAACTCCTTCTCGATGCCGAGGATGTCGCGGGAGTCCACGCGGCCCTGCTGGCGGACGAAGTCCTGGAGGATGCCGAGGCCCTGCTGGAAGAGGTCCAGGCCGGAGAGGCCCGAGGCAGCCCACTCTTCACGGTAGAGCTGGAGGGCGCGCTCCTCGGAGAGCGGGCCCACGTACTCGGTGTCGACGACTTCCTGGAGGAGTCGCTCGAGGACGGCGTGCAGTGCCTTGCCGAAGCTCAGGGGGACGCCGGGCTCGGCGGTGCGCTTGTCGAGGTAGTGGAGCCTGTAGGACAGCGGGCAGGCCTCGAAGCGGCTTAGCCGGCTGAACGAGAGGTGTTCGTTTCGCAGTCCGCTCATGGCGTGGGCCTCCGGGCCGATGCAGTGGCGTGTCGCGAGACAGTCATCACGCTCTTTCCGAGCGAGACATCAAGTTGAAGCGGGGATGCAGCGCGGCCCCGTGTGTCTGTTTCAGAAGCCCGGGCCACCTTCATGGCGATACATCCTCCGCGGAGGCCGTGCGCTTCTCGAAGGACAGGACGCGTGAGCCTGGGAAGGCAGACAGGACGCGCACCAGCGTGGCGGCGTGCTCGGGGGTGAGCTCCTTCCGGGCCTGGCCGGTGTAGGCAGGGACGAGCCAGACTTCGCCGTAGGCTTCGGAGGCGAAGCACACCTCGGCGCCGAGGGCCTTGAAGCTGGCGATGTCCTCGTCGGTGAGGCCGCGCAGGGCGGCGAGCGGGACCTCCGAGTTCGGCACCTTCACATCGAGAGACGGAGCTGGCGACGAGGGCTTGGAGGCGGCGGCAGGGGCAAGCTTCTTCGAGCCGGCCTCAGGCAAAGGATGGCCGAGGAGATCCACAGCGGCTGGAGCGACCTTCGTCGGAGGCGCTGGGACAGGCGGAGCGGCCACGTCACGACGAGGCCGGGCCTGCCGATTCACCTTCAGCCACTCGGTGCAGGTGCCCACGCCGGACAGGGTGCAACCACCGCCAGGCCGATAGTGCAGGCAGTGTTTGCCCTCGCCGCGGACATAGACTTCGCACGTCACGCCAGGCGGACGTTGCTGGGCCGGGGTGGGCTGGAGGTGGTGGGTAAGGGCCATGCGCAGATGTCGGCGGCGCGTGTTTGCCGATACATCCTAAAAGCACCCCATCCCTCCGGTTTGGGACAAGGAATCATTTCGCCCGATTTTATTTTCGATTTCCCCTGGCGAGCGAAGCGCCGAGGGAAAGAAGCACAAAGGCATCTGGCAAGGAATCGGGGACATCCCTCGCCCTGTGGACAGCCCCGGGACACCCCTGGGACAGGTTCCTGTCCACAGGTTTTGTGAGTGATTGCCGGGAGATAACTGGGTGTGGACAGTGTGGACAGCTTTGATGAGTACCCCTACGTCATGTGCGCGCGCACGCGAAGGCCCCATGTACAAGTGCGCGCACGCGCATACGTGTCTCTCCCTATAAAAACTGTCCACACTGTCCACAGTGGTGGTTTCGTGAAAGAATTCATGGGGTTAAGTGTGGACAGAGTGCTGTCCACAGCTGTCCACGCTGTCCACACCCACTCGTGAAGCAAAGCTGGTGGGACCAACTGTGAAGGCGTCCGTGAGCGGGCACGTGGCGTGGGTGGAGGCGTCCAAGCCATGGCCTGTGAATGGCCACCGAGCGGCCAGAAACGGCCCCCAGGCGCGTGAAGGGGAGCGGGAGCCCCCGCGAGGCCGAGGCTGTCGCCTCCCTCGTCATCTGCGGCCTTTCAGGGCCGTCGCTCACCGACGTGAGGTGCGCAGGATGCGACTGCTGCCGGGAGCGCTCCTGTAGGCCGAGGGATGATGATACGGAGAGAAAAAGATGTTTCACTCAGTGCCCGTCCGAATGCGCGGACGGCCCAGTCCCTCCCGCAAAGGCGGAGCCCGAGTGGCAACACGCGGGCATGAAAGTCGCAAGACACGCGGATCCGTGTCCCCGACTTCACGCCACCCGACTTTTGATGCCTCCGCTGTTGGAGCGTGTCGTGTGTCTTGCGTGAGGGCATGTCTCAGCGATGTGTCGCCCCGGCTGTGAGGAAGTTGCTTGGATTCCGGATTTAAGAGAATGTGTAGTTTTGTTGTGATTAGTCCGACTCTGCCGGTGGTGCCGGCGGGCGAGGGCGTCGTTCGACCTGGGCTTGGCCTGTGTGGAGGTGGCGTCCCCGTCTTCTTGGGGGCACCGCTTTCTCGTTGTCGGGCCCCCAGTCGGAAGGGCGCTCGTCCGTTACCGTAGCGGAGGCTTCAGAAGGGCTTGGAAGCGCGTGTAGCGCCCGCTTCTCCTTCGACTGACTTGCCGTGGTCTCTGGGCTCTCACCGAAAGGTGGGGACACCATGGAGGCTCTGGCGTCATTCCCTCCACTGGGGCTCGGCCTTCTCTTTCCCCTCACCTGGCTTTCTGTGCGCCGAGCGCAGGGCCGGGGCGGCATTCATCTGTGAGTCGTAGCTGGAATGCTCTTCATCAAGAGCTTGGCGTGGCCATCCGGACGGCTGAGGCGAGGCGCGTCTATCGCCTGGTGCGGCGCAACTGGGAGGCTCTCTCCGACTTCGAGCAACCGGAGGACCTCGTCTCGTTTCTCACCGCGCGCGAAGGTGACTTTCACGTCAAGGACAGGCTGTTAGCGGGCCTCGTCATGCTGGTGCAGATGGAAGCCACGGCCCGCTTCTTTGTGGCGTTGCTGTGGCTAGGGCTGTGGCCGGGGTTAGATGGCGTGTATCGTCGATGTCTCCGACGAATGAAGCGCGCGCCCGCGGACGTGGTTTCCTCGATTGCCGCGTCCTTCATGAGCCTTGTGGCACGCGTCAGCCTCGCGAATGTCCAGCGTGTGGCCGCGACACTTGTCCGAAGTACGGAGCGCGACGTCCTCAATGTCTGGCGCAAGGAGCTGGAGGAGGAACACCAACGCGCCCTGCTCGGAGGACTGGCCAGTGTAGACGGCTGGGCGCCCTCAGTGCAGTGGCCCGTTCCATTCGTGTCTCAATCCCGCTCCTTCGACGCCGAGGTTGAGGAACTGCGCGCATGGCTCCTCCCGCTGACGGGGGAGGAAACGGACCTGGTCGTCTCCGTCCTTGTTCATGAGGAAGACTACGCCGAGGCCGGAGCGAGCTTCGGGCTTGCGCCCGCGGCGGCGCGCAAGCGCGTCCAGCGGGCTCTGGGACGCCTGCGGAAAATGAAGGAAAAAATCCCCGGGAAATAATTCCTGTCCCAAATCGGCGGGTGGGGGTGCTTTTTAGAGGTTGTGGATTTTGAAACAACCGAGAGGACGGCGGGTGGGGGCGGCTGACGGG
>NZ_RAWR01000338.1:0-7152 GCF_003986945.1 Corallococcus sp. AB018
TGACCGGCTGCGAACCCGCGCCCCCGGAAGAGCCCGCCGACGTGTCGGAGGCCCTGCCCCTGCCCTTCGCGCAGCGTGGCGCCGTGTGGACGGAGGCCGCGCCCGCGCCCGTGCGTCAGCGGCGTCAGTTGCCGGAGTGGTCGCTCGGCGGAGACCTGGCGCACACGTCGGTGCCGCGCCTGCTCAACGCCTATTACGAAGCGCGCCACCACGGCGAGCTGAAGCTGCGCCAGGGCACGGTGCTCAAGGTCGTCTACTTCGAGGCGGGCCGCGTGGTGTACGCCGCCTCCAACCTGGCCCCGGAGCGCTTCGGCCGCTTCTGCCTGCGCAAGGGCGCGCTCACGGAGGCGCAGCTCGCGGAGGCCGCGGGCTACGCGCGCGAGCACTCGCTGCGCACCGGCGACGCCCTGCTCAAGCGCGGCCTGCTCTCCCCCAAGCAGCGCCGTCAGCTGCTGGAGGAGCAGGTGAAGGACATCCTCTGGTCCACCTTCGCGTGGACGGAGGGCGGCTACGGCTTCAGCCCCATGAGGCCGCAGCGCGCGGACCTGGTGCCGCTGTCGCTCTTCCCCGGGGACCTCATCCTCGAAGGCGTCACGCGCACGGAGACGCTGGTGGCGCTGCGCCAGCGCATGGCGCCCGGGCGCCGCCTGTTCCCCACGGCGGATCCGCCCTACGGCCTGCACGAGCTGAAGCTGGCGGGGCCCCAGGCGATGCTTCTCGCGTTCGCGGACGGCACGAAGACGGTGGAGGACCTGCTCGCCCTCACGGACCTGTCCGAGCGCGAGGCCCTGGCCACCCTGCGCGGCCTGGAGCTGTCCGGCGTGCTGGAGGAGCGTCAGCAGACGCCCAACCGCCGCCAGCGCATCAGCTTCGGGCTCTGACGCCCCGCCGGCGCCGCGCGGCCCACGCCAGCGCGCCCAGCCCGAACGCCGTCACGCCCGAGCCTCCGCCGGAGCAGCCGCAGCCCGACGTGGAGGGAGGCGGAGGCTCCGTGTGCGACACGACGACCTCGCGCAGCGACGCCGTGCCCGAGAACTTCGGCGGCTCCAGGAGCGCCGTGCGCACCACGTACGTGAGCGTCGCGGTCGAGCCCGCGGGCAGCGACACCGGCTCCACCGCGAAGTGCTGCGCGGACGCATCCGCCGGCGTCACCGGCCGGCCATTCAACGTCACGCTCTGGGGCACCACCTGCGCGCCGGTGACGGTCTCCTGGTAGCGGATGGAGCTCACGTCACAGGCAGTGTCGTTGCGCAGCGTCACCGTGACGCCCACCTGGCCGGAGTTGATGCCCTCCCCCGTCTCCGTGCGCCGCTCCACCGTCACGAAGGGCCGCGCGCCAATGCGCACCGCGTGCTCGCGCTCCGCCCCGCTGGCGCCCTCGCCCTCGGCCGACACCTTCAGGGTGACGAACTCGCCCACCAGGGACTCCAGCTGCGTGTCCACCGTGGCCAGCGACGCCGAGTCATCCTGGGTGACGGGCGGCGCCAGCTCCGGTCCTCCGGCAGGGTCCCACTTCAGTTTCACCGCCGAGCAGGCCCCCTCCGGAATCGTCTGGCGCAGCGTGCCCCGGGCGCCCTCGCCGCAGGTGGCGATGAGCTCACCGCTCAGCTCGCCCAGCAACACCTCGCGCGCCGGCCGGAGGAATTCCGTCGTCGCCTCCGGCGCCATGACGCCGCCATCGGGCAGGGTCTCATGCACGCGCGCGCGCACGGTGTAGTTGGCGCTGCCGCACGTAGGGGGCAGGTCCAGCGCGAAGTCGCCTCCGCCTCCGGTGGCCGTCCACGTGTCGAACACCTTCTTGGGATCGTCCCGGTCCTCCAGCGTCACCACCGTGGCAAGCAGACGCATGCCCGTGCAGTTGAGTGGCTGATCCGTCGTCACGTGGCCGCGCAGCATGCGCTCCTCCGCCGGCTCCAGTTTCACCAGCGTCTTCACCGATTCCACGGGCACCCAGCGCGGCTTCACCGTGACCTCCACGTCGGCCGTGGGGCTGTCGAGGACGAAGCCCTCCACGGTGATGCGGTTGAAGGCACGCAGCTTCAGCTTCAGGGCCTCCACGCACGTCGCCCCGTCAAGCAGCACGGAGTTGCCCTCGACGGGTTCCAGGTCCACGGGACGCCGGTCGTTCCCCTGGACGGCCGTCACCGTCGCGCCCGAGGGCTTCTCCAGGACCGACCAGAACGTCGACACCGGTGGCAGTCCTGGCGTTCCGGGAGAGCCTCCGCACACGTGGGTCGCCTGGGGAAGCAAAGCCGTTTTGGTGAAGACTTCACGCGAGGGGGCGGTAAACGGGGCCTCAGGGGGGCCCCATGGGTGGAGCCGCACCGTGACGGTCGAGGGCGGGGAGTCCAAGGTTCCGTCATTCGCCGTCACCGCGTAGGTGAAGTTGGCCGTGTCCGGCTTGCAGCGGTCCTCCCGGGTGGAAGGGGGCGTGAACGTGGCCACGCCCGCATCCGTCACGAGCCCGGGTGCCCCAGGGGGCGCTGTCCACGTGTACTTGACGGGCGCGCAGCCGGTGATGCCTCGCGTGGCGGTGAAGGTGCCGGAAGGCCCTCCCGCGAAGAAGTCGTTGCCATCCACCGCGTCGACGGTCACCTGGGGGGCTCCAGGCTTGACGGTGTGGTTCACCACCAGCTTCACATCCTTCGGCGTGTCGTGCGCCCCCAGACCGTCGGAGGCCACCACGTCCAGCCAGGACGTCTCGGTCTTGCAGATGCCCGTGGGCGCGGTGAGCGTCAGCTTGAGCCCGCTGTCCTCGCGCGAGTCGAGCGGCCCCTGAACGACGCGGATGGGACTGCCCGCTCGCACGGTGGCAGACAGCCGCACGGCATCCCCATCCGGGTCACGCAGCTTGAGCTCCACGTTCTCGGTCTTGCCCTCGTCCACGAAGAGGGTGTCAGGCAGCTCGCTCACGTTGGGCGGGCTCAAGTTCTCGTAGATGAGGACGTTCTGCGCGGAGCCGTAGAGAATGGCGACGCAGTAGGACGCATCCGCGCAGGCCAGTTGCACCGCGGTCTGGGTGATGCCCGTGGGGAAGTCCGTATTCCGGCGCCAGAGCGTGCCTGGACGCTCGGGGGGAACCACCGGCTCCGCGCTGTACGCCACCACATTGCCGTCTGACTTCTGCTTGATGAGCAGCAGCCCGAAGCCCGTCCCCGCGCTGGAGCCGCTCGTCACGTCGAACGCGAGCGCGTCGACCGACCCAGGCGCCAGCAGGATGGGCTCGAACGGATAGGTGGATCCGCCAAGCGTGCCTCGGAACAGACCCAAGTCGTTGCCGAAGAACGCGAGCGGCTGCTCCGCCGTCGAGCCCGGCAGAAGGGCGACGCCATGGGCCGAGTTCGGAGCGGCGATGCCCGTGGCGATATAGGACACCGCGCCCGTGCCCCGGTACCAGAGGAAGTTCGCCTTGTTCGCGGAGACGGAGAACAGCGCCTGGGGTTGCCCATCCGACTGAGGGGGCAGCACCGCGAGATGCTGCTGGGCGCTCAGGTCCGTCGGCGGGGTCGTCAGGGTGCCCCACTCGGCCGTTCCCTCTTTCGGGAGGAGCGAGGTCCGAAACCGCGGTGTCAGCAAGGGCCCTTCGGCGGCGACGGCATACCCCACGCCCCCATCAACTGTGACGCGCGCGGCCTTTACCTCGTAGTCGTTGCCGTCGTCAGGGAACAGACGCTTGCCGTCATCGGCGGGCGAGCAACCGGCCACGCTCTGGAGCATCCCGTCCATGCGGATGCCCACCACGCAGTTGGACCCGCGCAGGAAGCTGCCCGCCGTGCCGACGTTGAGGGTCGTCACGACGCCATCCCGCGACACGTACAACTGCGTGTCGGTCGCCACGGCGAAGAAGCCGGGCCGGAAGACGGTCACGTCCTTCGGATAGCTCTGGGTCGCGACGTTCCTCCAGCGCGCCTGGGCGACGCCCGCGCACAACCCCAGTCCCAGGATGAGCCACCCGAATCGCACGTTCGTCATCCCTCTGCCCGGCGCCTACCAGGCCACTTCCGCCCGGAGATAGAGGCGATCCGGAGCATCCTCCGATTCTGCCTCCAGACCCAAGCCGCTGAACCCCAGGACCGTGTACCCCAGGGCCACCCGCAGGCGCTCGTCCAGCCGGTAGGCGACCTCTGGCCGGAGCGCCGTCAGGCCCTGGCCGTCCGCCGCCGATGTACGCCGGGCGGCCTCCACCGCGACCTCCAGTCCCCCCAGCAGCCGCACCGAGGGCCGCAGCGTCCCCGTCCACACCCAGCGTGAGGACTCGCCCAGGCTGGAGCGTCCGACGTGCAGGCCGGACGCCACGGAGAGCCGCTCGCCCAGCCGCGCCGCCGGCATCAGCGACACCGTCTGGAGCATCCGGTCTCCGAAGGCGAAGCGGGCACCCGGAGACAGCTCGCGCGTGAGGCCGTAGCGGGCCACCACCAGCCAGGGACCGGGCCGCCAGACGAGCGCCGCGAACCCTTGCGCGAACCGGGCCTCCAGCCCTTCCTGGCCCGCGGTGTGCGCGAAATCCAACCGTCCGGAGGCCGTCACGTCCTTCATCAACTGGCCTTCCGCGGCCAGCGCCAGCACCACCTGGGTGCGGTCCACCGGGCCAGGGGCGCCACGCACGGGCGTGCCCTCTTCATGGCGCAGCTCGGCGCGCACGTCCGCGCGGAAGCGCTCGCGCAGCCACTGCGCGGACACGCTGGCCACGTCGCGCGTGAGGTCGCTCTGGATGTCCAGCGGGCTGCGCACGCCGCGCTCGTAGCGGGCACCCGCGCTGAAGCCGCTCTGTCCCGCCGCCCACTGGAAGCCCACGGCGCGCGCCCGCCGCATCGCCATGGCGTCGTGCGCGCTCACGTCCTCCACGAACAAGGTGGTGCCATCCCCGACCTCCGTGCGAGCGCCCGTCACCGCGCGGCCCGCGCCGAAGTCCGGCCCGTCCACGTCCACGGAGTAGCCGCCGTAGTAGGTCTCGCGGCCGCGCTGCACGCGCGCATCCAGCCAGGCCTGGGGGCCCAGCACCGGGCCCCAGCCGGCCTTCACGCCCACGGCGGCGTCGTCCAGTCGCACCTCCACGCCCGCGGAGGTGAAAGTGTCGTTCATCCGGCCCAGGCCTTCGCCGCGCTCGAGCAGCCGCTGCCGGTGCGCCGCGGACACGGTGAGGCGGGACGTCAGCACGCGGGACACCGATACGCCCAGGGACGTCCGGCCGCCTTCGAGCGCGGGGCCCTCCCCGGGCACCTCCGTGGCGCGCAGCCAGCTGTCGCGCAGCTCCAGGCGCACGCTTCCGTCGTAGCGCTCATAGGCCACGGCGGCGCCCAGCGTGCGGGCACCGAAGGGCGTGTCCTCGAAGGGCAGGCGCGGATCCGCCGAGCGCCGCTCGTCGCCCAGGAGCGTGATCGCCACCGGGCCCACGGGCTGCATCGCGCGCAGGGACAGCTGCCGGAAGCGGGCCGCGTCCAGGTGCTCGCCGTCGGAGAAGCCCCTCGATCGCTCGCGCCACGCGGCGTCCACGGAGCCCCCCTTCCCGGGGCCCAGCACGCCGGGGCCACTCACGCGCAGGGTCACCGCGCCGCCGTGGTCGTCCAGCGTGCCCACCGGGCGGAGGAAGGACAGGCCGCCGTCGTCCGACACACCGAAGACGGTGGGCTCCACCGCGATGCCCCGGCTGCTCGCGGCCTCGGCGAGGAGCGAGTATCCCCACAGCTTCGTCTGTCCCCGCCCCGACAGGAGCTGGAAGGGCGCTCCCAGCCGGCGCTCGCGCACGGCGGCCAGGGCGACGGTGGAGTCGCGCCAGCGCGCCCAGGCTTCGCCGCCCACCGAGTCGCGCGGATCCCCCGTGTGCAGCACGGCGTAGTCCACGACGAGCACCGGCGCCGGCGTCTCGGTGAGCGCGTCCGTGCGCAGGAGCGACGCTCCGATGAGGAACGACAGTGGGCGCGCGAGGAGGATGCGGCCCGCCAGGTAATCGATTTCGTAGTCGCGGCCCCGGATGAGGTGCTGTTCGCCCAGCGGCAGGCCGGTGACGCCGTCGCGCACCTCCACGCGAACCAGCTCGGAGCCCTCCGCCACGATGCCGCCGCCCAGGTAGTAGAGGCTGCCGCCGGTGGCCAGCAGCTCTTCGTGCGCGGGCGTCGCGGCCAGGCCGCGCGTGGGGTCCACGAGCCCGCCAGCGAAGGCGTCCAGCCCCACGCTCACGGGGCCCAGCTGTTCGCGCAGCTCCGCGTAGGGACCGAAGAGGGGGCGGTGGTAGCGGCCCACCTCGCGGTCCTGCAGGAGCGCGCGGTAGGTGCCGAAGCCCGCGCGGCCGTACTGCTCGTGCCGCGCCTCCAGGCGCAGGCGCCCCTCCGCGGGGTTGGGCGTGAGGGACACGGAGTTGTCGCCCCACTCCGCCGGGGCGAGGTCGGGGTCGGGCCAGCGGTCGAAGCGCTCGGGCCTCCGGGGACGCAGCCAGTCCGCGAGCGGCGCGTCGTCCAGCTGGCGCAGGTCGGTGTCGGTGAGGTCCAGCTCGCCCACCACCTGCACGGGCCCCAGCTGGGCTTCGCCATGGAGGGCGCCGCGTCCCCGCAGCCGGAAGCCACCGCCCGCCGGCGCGATGCTGGCCTCCACGTCGAGCAGGCCCACGACGAAGGGTTGGGCACGCGCCTCGACGGTCACGGTCACGGCACTCCAGGACCGCTGCGGCGGGGCCATCGAGATGCGGACGGTGTTGCGTCCCGGGACGAGTCGCACGGGCAGGCGGACCTCTCCGTCGGGGCCCGCGAAGAGTTGGGTGTCAGGGGTCGTCACCTGGGTACCAGGGGCGACCTCCAGCCGCAGGAAGGTGTCTCCCGTGGGCAGGGGCACGTCCGGGGACAGCCCGCGCATGGCGCCCAGGCGCTCCTTCGCGTGAGGGATGACGATCCAGCCGTGCTCACCACGCCGAACCACGTCAAAGGATTGCTGGGCGAACTCCACCGCGCCGCCCTGCGAGGTGGTGGTGATGGAGATGACGTTCGAGCCCGGCGTCAGCAGCACGGTCGCGAGCCACGCGCCGGAGTCCTCCACGGTGGCGTCCACGTCGCCCGCGCGGACCCGGTCTCCGGGAGAGGCCTGGCCGCTGATGAGGAAGCGCAGCTTCCCGTGGTCGGCGGCGCGCGCTTCCGGGGGACGGCTCTGCTCGGAGGTGGGGGC
>NZ_RAWR01000339.1:0-7142 GCF_003986945.1 Corallococcus sp. AB018
GGGGGTCCATGGGGCCTGAGGGGGTCGCCTCCAGGGCGGGCAGGTCGTCACCCCGGAGCACGTCACCCGGCGCGAGCACCACGGCGCGGGTGAGGACGTTCTCCAGTTCGCGCACGTTGCCGCGCCAGGGCAGGCGCGTGAGGCGCTCCATCACCTCGTGGGGCACGCGGGTGACGCGCTTGTGCACCTTCTCGTTGATGCGCTCCAGCAGGTGCTTCACGAGCGGGGGGATGTCCTCGCGCCGTTCACGCAAAGGCGGGATGACGAGGGTGATCACCTTGAGGCGCTGGTAGAGGTCCTCGCGGAAGCGGCCCTGGTCCACCTCGTCCGCGAGGTGGCGGTGGGTGGCGGCGATGACGCGGGCGCGCAGCTTCACGCGCTTGACGCCGCCCACGCGCTCGAACTCGCGCTCCTGGAGCACGCGCAACAGCTTCGCCTGGAGCATCAGCGACATGTCGCCAATCTCGTCCAGGAAGACGGTGCCGTCCTCGGCCAGCTCGAACTTGCCGGGCTTGCCGGCGACCGCGCCGGTGAAGGCGCCCTTCTCATGGCCGAACAGCTCGCTCTCCAGCAGCGTGTCCACGATGGCGGAGCAGTTGATGCCGATGAAGGGCCGGGGCTCGTCGTAGGAGTAGTTGTGGATGACGCGGGCGATGAGCTCCTTGCCCGTGCCGCTCTCGCCGTTGATGAGCACCGTCGCGGTGCTGCTCGCGACCTTGCCAATCTCCTTCACCAGCTGCTGCATGGAGGGGCTGGTGCCCACGATGTCGCCCAGTCGGACGACGGCGTTCTCGCGGTGGACTTCATCCGCGCGGCGCGACAGCTGGCGGTACTCCAGCGCGCGCTCCACGACGAGGTCCAGGGCGGCCGGATCCGGGAAGGGCTTGTGGATGTAGTCGAACGCACCGGCCTTCATGGCCCGGATGGTCGTCTCCATGTCGTGGTAGGCGGTGACGAGGATGATGCGCGCGTCGCCGCACAGGCCCTTCATCTCCTCGATGATCTCCAGGCCCGTGCGGTCCGGGAGCATCATGTCCAGGATGACCACGCTGGGCATGTTCTCCTGGGCGGCCTTGAGTCCCGCGGCCGCGCTGGTGGCCGTCACCACCTGGTAGCGCGGCTGCCCGTCGTCCTGCTCTATCTCCTCGAAATGCATCGTGAGGGTTTCGAGCAGCGACACGTCATCGTCGACGATGAGGAGGGTCTCCATGGGGTCCTCAGGCGGCGAACGTCAGCGTGAACACCATCCCCGGTTCCGCGCTCCCCTGGGCCGCCACGTCGCCCCCCACACCCGTCATCACCCGCCGCAGGGCGGCCAGGGACAGCCCCGCGCCCCGCGCCAGCCGCGAGCCGAAAGGGTCGAACAGCGTGCCCCGCTCATCCGGAGGCAGGGCCGCGGCTGGATCATCCAGGATGAGGCTGACGTGGCCGGGGTCGTCCTGGCGCAGCGTCACCTGGACGCGGCCCTCTTCGGGCAGGCCCATGGCCACGTTGAGCAGGACTTGAGCGAGCACGGGCCTCAACCGGTTGGGATCCACCCTCACGCGGGGCAGGTCCGCCTCTTCCTTCACATCCACCTCGATGCGGCGCTCGGCCAGTTCCGGGGCCACCATGGCGGTCGCCTCCTGGACGACCGAGCGCAGGGCGTGGGCGTCCAGGTTCGCGGCGCTCTCGCGGCCGTATTCGGAGAGCAGCCAGAGCATGCGCTCCATGGTGCGGATTTCGCGGTTGGCGATGGTGAGCCGCCGCTTGTCCCGGTCCGACAGACCGGTGTTCCGGGCCAGCGTCTGCACCGCCATCTTCACGGAGGAGAGCGGGTTGCGGATCTCATGGCTGAGGGACGAGGACAGCTTGGAGATCTGCACCGGCGGGGCGCCCTCCAGCACGGTGCCCAGGTCGAGCACGCCCGCGGCGGCCTCCTCGCCGTCCATGCCCAGCACGAGCCGCAGGTGGTTGGCGGGCGGGTTGCCGGTGGGGCCTCCCGCGGAGAGGGTGACGAACTCCACCGCGCGGCGGTCCTCGCGCGCGCGCGCATCCAGTTCGCGGGCACGCTCCTGGGGAACCCCCAGCGCGGTGTGCAGGGACATGCCCACGAGCGCCTTGGCGTCGCGGCGCAGCACCTGGGCGCAGTCACCTTCGGCGCGTGTCACCCGGAGGTTGGGAGACCAGGCGAGCTGCGCGGCTTGCAGGAGATGGGCGTTCATTGGTGGACCTGAAACATACCGGGTAACGTCGAGCGCTGTCCTTATGACCAGCACCGCACGTCCTCCGAAGAACCTTGTGGCGGCCCTTCTGTTCCTGTCCGGGGCCACGGCGCTCGTCTACGAGCTGGTCTGGTCCAAATACCTGGGGAACGTGCTGGGCAACAGCGGCCAGGCGCACGCCGTCGTGCTGGCCACGTTCATGGGGGGGCTGGCGCTGGGGGCGTTTGTCTTCGGGCGGACAGCGGACCGGGTGAAGAACCCCCTGGCGCTCTATGGCGTGCTGGAACTGGGCGTGGGCCTGTACGCGCTGGCGTTCCCATACGTCCTGGGGGCGCTGGAGCACCTGTGGCTGACCCTGGCGCCCCACGTGCCGGAGGGCCTGCGGGTGGCGCCGCGCCTGCTCGTGTCCTCGCTGTCCCTGGTGGTGCCCACGCTGCTCATGGGCGGCACGCTGCCGGCATTGGTGCGCCACTTCGCGGCGAGCCTCGCCGGGGTGCGCAAGGAGCTGGCGCGGCTGTATGCCATCAACAGCCTGGGCGCGGCGGTGGGCGTCTACGTGGCGGGCACGCGGCTGGTTCCGCTGGTGGGCCTGTCCGCGTCCGCGAAGCTGGCCGCGGGCATCAACGTGCTGCTCGCACTGGCGGCGCTGGCGCTGGCACGTCAGCACCCACCGGCGGTGACAGTGGGGGCGGCGGCGGGCGCGGAGGACGTGGCCTATCCCCGGCGGGCGGTGCGGGCCGCGCTCGTGGGCGTGATGCTGTCGGGCTTCACGTCCATGCTGTACCAGGTGACGTGGATCCGCCTGCTGTCCATCGTGCTGGGGGCGTCCACGTATGCCTTCACGCTCATCCTGACGGCGTTCATCCTGGGCATCGGCCTGGGCAGCTTCTGGCTGATGACGCGCAAGGAGGGCGGGGACTCGCTGAAGCTGTATGGCTGGACGCAGGTGGGGCTGGTGTTGAGTCTCTGCGTGGCGCTGCCCCTGTACGTGCGGCTGCCGCACCTGTTCCGCTGGTCGGAGTGGATGCTCACGCGCGCGGTGGAGACGTGGCCTGTCTTCCAGGGCATCACCTTCGCGTTCTGCTGCCTGGTGCTGCTGGTGCCCACGTTCATCATGGGCATCGCGTTTCCGGCGGCGGCCCGCGTGGCCACGGCGAAGGTGTCCGAGGTGGGGCGCCAGCTGGGCGGCGTGTACCTGTGGAACACGGCGGGCACGCTCTCTGGCTCCGTGCTGGGCGGGCTGGTGCTGATGCCCTTCTGGGGCATGCAGGGCAACTTCATCGCGGGGGCGGTGGCGAACCTCCTCTCCGCGGCGCTGGCGTTCCACGCGCTGTCCGCGCCGAAGGAAGGGGAGGGCGCAAGCGCGGTGCCCGCGTGGCGGACGCTGGCGCCGGTGGGCGTGACGGCGGTGCTGGCGGTGGTGGTGCTGGGCGGCATGCACGGCTGGCCGCAGCGGCTGTCCAACATCGCGGCGATCCGCGCGCACCAGAAGCCGCCGGACAGCTACGCGAAGTTGGTGGAGAGCACGGAGAAGGCCATCGTCCCGCGCTTCTACGCGGACGACACCTTCGCCACGGTGATGGTGGGGGACCTGCCGAGCGACAACCTGCGCTTCATGAAGATCAACGGGAAGACGGACGCGTCGAACGGGAGCGACATCGAGACGCAGGTGATGGCGGGCCACCTGGGCGCGCTGCTGCACCCGCGCGACCCGAAGAACGTGCTCGTCATCGGCTCGGGCGCGGCCATCACCACGGGCAGCGTGCTGGCGCACCCGGTGGAGCGCCTGGACATGGTCGAAATCTCCCCGGCGGTCATCGATGCGGCGCGCCTGTTCAAGGCGGACAACCGCAACGCGGTGGATGATCCGCGCACGCACGTGCACATCGACGACGCGAAGACGTTCATGGCGCTGGCGCCCATCCAGTACGACCTCATCATCAGCGTGCCCTCCAACCCCTGGGTGACAGGCGTGTCCGGCCTCTTCACGCGCGACTTCTTCCAACTGGTGGACAAGCACCTGACGGACGACGGCGTGATGGTGCAGTGGATCCACACCTACGAGAGCAACCGCGAACTGGTGCGGCTGGTGATCCGCACGCTGCAGGACACCTTCCCGCACGCCACGACGTGGCTGGGCCCGGAGGACCTGGTAATGGTGGCCAGCCGCAAGCCGCTGTCGTTCAACGCGGCGGAGGTGGCCGCGCGCATGGCCCGGCCGGACGTGAAGGCGGACCTGTCGCGGGTGGAGATCAACGACCTGTTCGGCCTGCTGTCCAAGCAGGTGCACACCGAGGCAGGCCAGAAGGACTTCGCGGGCGAGGGGCCCATCAACACGGACGACCACAACCTGCTGGAGTACGCGTCGCCGGTGGCGTTCTTCCTGGCGAACCTGGACGTGCGCGTGAACGACGAGCGCCGGTCGCCGGAGACAGGGCCCGGGCTGCTCCTGCACCAGTACCTGCGCGATTATCCGCCCACCGCCGAGCAGGCCGCGGGGCTGTACCGCAACGTGGAGCGCTACCACTCGGACAAGGATCCGACCGTCCGGGGCGTGGCGGCGCTGTGGCGTTCGCTGGCGCCGGAGGATCCCGCGTCGGCGCTCGCGCTGGGCCGGGCGGTGCTGGCGCAGGGGGACCTGACCCTGGCGGCATCGCTGCTGGAGCCGGAGGTGGCGCGGGGCGGCCGTTCCCCGGAGCTGGTGACGGAGTACCTGAAGCTGGTGACGGCCCGGACCTGGGCCTCGCGCACGGTGTGGACGCCGATGAACGCGGACGGGGCGCTGGTGGTGGGCCGCGAGGTGGCGGCGCTCCACCCCCAGGATGCGAAGCTGCAGAGGGCGTTCAAGGCGTACTGTGAGGCCCTGCCGCCGGACGCCTGCGGGAGGACCTCCCGGATGCCCACGGCGGCGCCCGGAGCGCCTTGAAACAGGGGGGATGAAACCTTGAGTGGGTCCAGACCCGCGATATTCCTTGATCAGGCCCCCCCATCCTCCCGTTGACGGATGGAGGTGCTTGCCCGCCCGTTGTACTGTCCGTATCGACCCTGACTTCCCGCAGGGTGTGTCTTTCCACCGCTGCAACGACCCCCGGAGTTTCCCATGAACGCGATCGCGAAGGCCCCGAAGAAGCAGTTCCGCAAGAACCGTGGTCAGGGCATGACCGAGTACATCATCATCGTTGCCCTGATCGCGATCGCGGCCATCGGCGTGATCACGCTGTTCGGTGACAACATCCGCAAGCTGTTCGGCGCCTCCGCGGCGGCCCTGGCCGGTAACGACGACGTGGCCAACGACGGCCAGGTGTCCAACGACACGCTGAACAAGAAGACCATGAAGTCCTTCGGTCAGAACAACACCTACTGAGCCGCTTCCGGGCTTCGGTGAATGGCAGGTCCCTCCAACTGGAAGGGCCTGCCATTCGTGTTTCAGGGGGGTGAAGCGGTCGTCCTCGTGCGCTCCCGCGCCCAGAGGACCCAGCCGTTCGCCTTCGCCAGCTCACGCCAGCCGCCTCGCTTCTGGAGGTGATCCAGCAGGAGGTTGCCCGGGTTCTCCGTGTCCCAGACCACGTAGTCCGGATCATAGGCATCCAGCGCCTGCACCCATCCGGGCTCGGACCACACGAGCCGCTCATAGGCCTGGTGGATGGCGGCGGGGAACGGATCATTCCGGCTGTCGATGTAGACCTTGTACGGGGCGCCCGCGAAGTAGGAGATGGGGCCGCCCATGATGAAGCGGTTGAGCACGCGGCCCGGAGGCTGTTGGCTCAGCGTCTGGAGTACGGGCAGGGGGATGTTGGGGTGCGTGCCCTTCTCCACAGGGCGGGGCGCCCCCGCGTTCAGCGCGAACAGGCCGGCCAGCAGGACGGTGGGCCACAGAGCCAGGGACGTTCCGGTGCTCCAGGTGGCGATGGGGCGCTCCAGCCACGACAGGAAGCGGGGGAGGGCGGGCGCGTCGCTCGTGCGCGCGTGCTCCACCAGCGTGAGGGCGAGGAGCACGGACGCGAACGGCGCATGGCGCTGGACCTTCAGCGCGGCGATGCCCAGCACGAGCGCGGGCAGGAGGGCAGCGGCGCGCCGCACGCGGGCCCGGCCGATGACGAAGAGGCACGCACCGAAGAGGAAGAGGTAGACCCAGCTCCAGCCAGCATCCAGGTCCAGCGGACGCCACTCGTTGATGTGCTGGGTGGATGAGAGCAGCGAGTGTTCGAGCGGATACAGGTAGATGCGGGGGCCGTCCGGCGACAGGCCCGCGACGAGGAACATCGCGAGCGCCACCGCGAGCGCGGCCCCGCAGCGCCGGAGCGACGCGGGCGTGCGGTCATCCAGGGCCGTGCCCATCGCGGTGGAAGCGAGCAGCGCCGGGCCCAGAAGCCAGCTGCCGTGCAGGTTGGCCCAGGCGAGTCCCAGGAGCGGAAAGGCCCAGAGCACCCGCGTATTGCCCTGGCGCCAGACCTGGACGCCCAGGGCGGCGAAGACGAAGAGCAGGTGTCCCAGATGGAAGGGACGCTCCTGGATCCAGGTGGAAGCCTGGACGCCCGACACCAATCCCAGACAGGCGAGGACGAGGAGATGGGAGGTTTGGGCGTCCGCGCGCCGCAGGGCGACCCAGAGCAGGAGCACGTTGGCCGCGACAAGTAAGGCGACGAGGAGCGAGGGACCGGCGGCGCCCAGGGCCTTGATGAGCAGGACGCAGAGCACGCCGAAGCCCCACTCGTGGGGGACCCAGCCCGCGGTGCCCGTCACGCTGAACGGGTCCACGGGGTTGAAGCCGTGCTCCAGCACGTAGCGGCCCCCCGCCAGGTGGAAGAACAGGTCGTAGTTGCGAAGGGGAAGGAACCCCAGCCAGAGGATGAGCCCCAGCGTGAACAGGGCCACTGGGGCGGGCAGGAGGGCGCGGAGCCGCATGGTGTTCGGGTGGGGCCTACTGAGCGCCGGGGG
>NZ_RAWR01000033.1:0-56343 GCF_003986945.1 Corallococcus sp. AB018
GGAGACGGGTTCGAGGTGCGCGGTGGGCGCGCGGGTCCGGCCGGGGTGGGTGGATGCGCGGCTCCGGCCGGAGCTGGAGGCCATGCGGCTCCGGCCGGAGGTCCGGGAGGCATCGCGGCGGGCGGCGTCAGCGGCGGCACGCAGGCGGGCCCCGTGGCCGGCGGGGCTGGGAGTGATGGGCCTGGAGCCCTGGGGCTCGAGGGCGGCGTCGCGGGACAGGTCCAGCCCGACGTCCTGGCAGCGGGCGGCGTGGGCGGCACCGTGCAGCCGCAGGGCGCGATGGAGCTGCTGCTGCAGAGCGCTCGCGACAACGTGCCCGGCTTCACCTGGCTGGAGTCCAAGGTGGACGGGGCCCTCAAGGTGCTCGGAGCCGGCACCGACGTGACGGGCTCGCAGGCGGACATCGAGTCGATGAAGCCTGGGGACAAGTTCTCCACGTCCGGCGGCTTCGACGGCGGATACAAGATCGGCCGCCTCCAGACGCGCGCGCAGATTGAGGTCAGCTGTGAAGAAGGCATGCGCACCCACCCGACCACGGGCGCGCGCGAGCCGGGGCCCAACTACCGGCTGAGCATCGACTCGGAGGTCCTGGGCGGCGTGGGCTTCGAGAACAGCAAGCTCGACGCGAAGCTGCTCGCGGGGGGTGGCGGCAAGGTGGAGTTCAAGTTCGAGACGCCCGCCGAGGTGGCCCGGGCCAATCGCATCATGGACCGCATGAAGACAGGCATGCAGGCCAACATCGCGGGCGCGGCCGACATGCCTCCCAAGGAGGACATCGAGTGGCTGCAGAGCAAGATGGCCGCCGTGGAGCTGCGTGGCACGGGCGCCGCGCAGTTCGCCGCGGACATCCCCGTCCCGGGCGGCCCGCTGGTGAACAACCTGGACGTGGGCGGCAAGGCCCGCTCGGACCGCACGGTCCGCATCGAGTTCCCCGAGGGCAAGCCGCCCGAGGTCGTCATCAAGGACGCCATCCAGGTGGAGGTGGGTGGCGGCCCGAACCGGAACCTGGAGGTGGACAAGTCCATCGTCGGGCCGGACCGGATGAAGCTCCCCATCAAGGGCGGCGTGAAGGTGGGCACGTCGCTCAAGGGCAGCGGCAAGCTGGAGGTGGAGACGCGCATCCCTCTGCCCGCCGGGTCAAAGACAGACGAAATCCTCAAGGACCCGAAGTCCGCGCTCGGCCCCGCGCTCAAGGACCTGGCGGCGAACTCGCGCAGCAAGGTCACGCTGACGGTGGAGGGCGCCGGCCTGGTCCAGGGCAACGGCAAGGGCACGTCCTACGAGGTCAGCATCGAGGGCAACCCCGGCACGCTCGTGAAGAACGGCGCGTTCGGCAAGCTCCTGGAGGGGGACGTGCCGGGGGCGTTCAAGACGGCCGGCGAGGACGCGAAGGTGGAATACAAGGAGACGTCCTACACGCAGCGCGGCGTCTCCATGGCGCCTGGTTTCAAGGTCGGCCCCGTGAAGGTGGGCTGGGAGCTGGAGGTGGCGCGGCGCACCGTGGACGGCACGCCGACGGTGTGGACGGGCAACGGAGCGGATGCGGCCCGGTGGCTGGAAGGCAACCCGGAGAAGCAGGCCGCCTGAGGCTACAGCGCCATCGTCCCGGCGATGATCTCCTTCATCACCTCGGACGTGCCGCCGCCAATGGTGAGCATGCGCACGTCGAGCCACGCCCGCGCGACGTGCGACTCCTCCACGTAGCCCATGCCGCCGTAGAACTGCTGGCAGTCATAGGCCACGCGCTGGGCCAGTTCGGTGGTGAGGAGCTTGGCCATCGCAATCTCCTTCACCGGCTTCTGCTTGCGTTTGCGATTGAAGAGCTGCACCGCCTGATAGGTGAGCTGCCTCGCCGCCTCCACGCGGGTGGCGTGGTCCACGAAGGTGTGGCGCCACACCTGGAAGTCCAGCAGCCGCTTTCCAAACGCCTGACGCTCACGGCCGTAGCGGATGGCTTCACGCAACAGGTCGTCCATCACCGCCACCGTGTAGAGCGCCGTCACCAGGCGCTCCGCGTGGAAGCTGTTCATGATGTGGAAGAAACCGTCGTTCTCCCGGCCCAGCACGTAGCGGGCGGGGATGCGGCAGTCCTCGAAGTAGAGGATGGCCATGTCCGACGAGCGGTGGCCCACCTTCTGGAGCTTCTTCGATACGGAGAAGCCCTTCACGTCCGTGGGCAGCGTCACCAGCGAGATGCCCGGCGCGCCCTCCCCGCCCGTGCGCACCGCCAGCACCAGGAAGTCCGCGCGGGCGCCGTTGGAGATCCACGTCTTCGCGCCCTGGATGACGTAGTCGTCGCCGTCCCTTCGCGCGGTGGTGCGCAGCCGGGCCAGGTCCGAGCCCGCGTCCGGTTCGCTCATCGCCAGCGCCGCGATGCGCTCCCCGGTGAGCGCGGGGGCCAGGAACTCGCGCTTCTGCTCGTCGGTGCCCAGCTCGTTGATGACCGGCGTGGCCATCTGCCCCTGCACCAGGAGCGACATCGCCACGCCCCCGTTGCGCGCCCGCGCCAGCTCCTCCGCGAAGGCGGCCACGTACCAGGAGTCCAGCCCGCTGCCGCCATATGCAGGGTCATGGCTGATGCCGAAGAAGCCCAGCTCACCGCAGCGGCGGAACACGTCGCGAGGGAACTCGCCGGCCTGGTCCCACTCCAGCGCGTGCGGGGCCAGCTCCTTCTCGACGAATTGACGCACGGTGCGGCGGAACGCCTCGTGCTCCGGGGTGAAGCGCTCATCCATGGGGTGGGATGCTGTCAGGGCCGGCCCCGCGCTTTCAAGCCGCGCCTCCGTCAGCGTGCGCGGATGAACGTGAAGGACAACGCCTGGCCGCCCCGCAGGAGCGCGAGCACCGCGGGGCTGCCCGGCACGCCCAGCTCACGCCGCCGGGCCTCGCCCATGTCCAGCACCACCGCCCCGTCGATGGAGCGCAACACGTCCCCCACCTGGAGGCCCACCACGTCCGCGCCTTCCGCGATGCCGCTGATGACGACGTCCCGTCCCGACATGCCGAAGGTCAGGCCCAGCCGCCCCGGCTCCACGCGCTGAAGGCCCAGGCGCCAGTCCCCCAAGGCCTGCGTCTTCCCGGCGGCGAGCGACACCCGCCGATCCACCAGCTCGCGCCCCCGGCTCCACGCGGTGAGCCGGTGCGCGCCCGGGGCCAGGTCCTTCAACTCGAAGCGTCCGTCCGCGCCCGTGGTGGGAGATGCGATGCCGTCCGCGTCCACGTACGCGCCCGCCAGCGGTTCGTTCGTGCGCGCATCCACCAGCCGTCCGGACACGCCGCCGCCCGCGTCCACCACCACCTCCACTGCGGCCTCCGCGCCGGACGCGAGCGTCACGTCCACCTTGCCCGCGCGTCCGTCCGGCAGCGTGACAGTGACAGTGACGCGCGTGGGGAAGACGTCGTCCACCTGGAACGAGTCCCCGGAGAACTGACGCTCCACGCGGGAGAGGAAGTCGTCCTCGCCGCGCGCCGCGGTGACGGTCAGCGTGAAGCCCCGCACCTCGCGGCCTCCCGCCGAACGCACGGTGCCCCTCAATCGAGCCGCGGGCTTCAGCTGGAGCGTGAGCTCCTTATGGGACGCGGACACGCTCGCGGCCTCGCCCTGCCGTCCGCCATTCGTGGACCAGACGCGCCACGCATCCGAACCCAGGCCATCCAAGGCCAGCACCGCCTGGCCGGATGCGTCCGTCATCTCCTCCGCCTGGATGTCCGTGTGGCCCGCCTCCGTGGCCATCACCGTCGCGTGGACGCTCGGCGCGCCGTTGGGCTCCAGCACCGTCACGCGGAGCGGCTTCCTGGGCTCGCCCACCACCAGGTCCACGTGGCGCCGGCCTCCCGCCTCCAGCTCCACCACCTGCTGCTGGTCGCCGTTCTGGAAGCGCAGCGCGGACAGCCACGCGCTCAACTGGTAGCGCCCCGCGCCCACGCGCATCGACCACGTTCCATCCGGCTTCGCGGGCACGTCGACGGACTCGGAGGCGGGAGCACCCACCCGGTGCGCGGTGACCGTCACCGCACCGGACGGCCGCGCTCCGTCCTCCTTGCGCACGGTGCCCTCCAGCACGCCTTCGCCCACGAGCGTCAGCAGCGTCATGACCGTCTGTCCCGCCACCACGCGCACGGGCTGGCGCACGTCGTCCTCGCTGTCCGCGCGGCGCGCCGCGACGTACACGGTGCCCTCCGGCACGTCCTCCAGCGTGAAGCTCCCCTGCGCATCCGTCACCGAGGGCAGCGCGTCCGGCAGTGGCCTCCACTTGAGCTGGGCCACCACCGTCACGCCGGAGAGCGGCGCCTCCGCGATATCCACCACCGTGCCCTTGATGCGTCCCGGCGCCGCGAGCTCCAGCACCAGCTCGAAGCGCTGCCCCGCGAGCACGCCCAACCCCGTGCGCGTGAGCGGCTGGAAGCCCGGAGCGCGCACCTGAAGATCGTAGGCGCCCGGCGCGAGTCCGCCGACCTCGAAGCGTCCATCCGCCTCCGAATGTGCCTGGAGCAGGTCCGCGCGGTCGCCATGCGCGCGCACGCCCACCGTGGCCTCCGCGATGGCCTCGCCCGAATCCTTGCGCCGAACCACGCCCACGAGCGACGCCGCGCCGCCCAGGCGGATCCGCACGTCCTTCACCGTCATGCCCGGCCCCACGACGATCGGGCCCTCGGCCGCGCCAGTCTCCGCCTTCATCGTCAGGCCCGGCCCCGCGACGGCAGCGCCCTCGGCCGCGCCAGTCTCCGCCTTCACCCTCATGCCCGGCCCCACGACGACAGCGCCTCCGGCCGCGCCCGTCTCCCCTCCGTGGCGGGCCGTCACCTGGAACGACCCGGGCGGCACGTCCAGCGAGAAGCTCCCCGTGTCTCCGGCCTCCACCTCCACGGCGCCGTCCTCGCCCCAGGCGCTCACGCGCGCTCCCGGCGCGGGAGTTCCATCCGCGCGGGTGACGAAGCCCTCGATGAACGCGGAGCCGTCCAACTCCACGCGCACGTCCGTCCCAGGCACGAGCACGCGTGCGATGCGACGGGGCGCGTGGCCCGGGGCTCGCGCCTCCAGTTGATACTCACCGCGCGCCAGCCCGTGGAACCCGAAAGCGCCCCGTGCGTCGCTGAGCGCTTCATGCCGCGCCTCGTCCGGCACCGACGCGCCCGTCTGGAGGAACACGGGAAGCGCGTCCTCGAAGCCGGTATGCGGCGTGAGCGTCAGCTCCGCCATCGGCACGGGTGCGCCGCCTACGCGCTCCACCGTCAGGCCCGTCAGCGACACACCGGGTTCCAGCAGGAGGAGGACCGGGGTCAACGCTTCGCCATGGGGACGCGTCACCTCCGCGCGCGCCAGCGCCAACCCTTCCGCATGCGCGGTGACGAGATAGGGCCCCGGACGCGCGGGCAGCACCAGCGCTCCCGCCGCATCCGTCCGGCCGTGCCCCGCCACGCGCCACGACGGCAGCCGTGAGCCCGGGGACGCGGGCCCTCGCAGGTACAGCGTCACCTCCGCGCCCGCGAGCGGCCCCGAGGCCGTGGCGGTCTCCACGCGCAGCGCGCCGTCCGCGTCCCGCATGGGCTGTTCCACGGGCGCGGTCGCACCGCCCCCATTGCGCACCGGGGCCTGCGTCGGGCCGGACGCGGGCCGCTCGGGGGACATCACCGCTTCATCGCGCACCTCCGCGGCGGGCGCGGAGGCGCGCATCCAGACGAAGACGCCGGCCAGCAGGAGCGCCAGCCCGGCCACCACGACGAACACCTTGCGAGACGACATGCACCCTCCGGGGGAGGTGGGGAGCCGCGCCCCAAGACACCTCACCCGGCCCCCCGGTTCCAAGGGGGCGTCTCGCGTTTTCCCGCCGCCACGCGGTGCTACAGGGGCAGGAACGCGATTCGCAGGCCCAGGGTGAACAGCGCGTGGAAGCCGTCATCCACGGGTGTGAGCCCCTGGTCGCGGGTGCCCACGCCAGTGATGTCCAGCGTCTGCGAACCGGTGCGCACCGTGTACTGGCCCACGGAAGCGGTGATGATGGGCCCCACCGCCAGGGCCCGCGTCACTCGCACGTCGCCACCCAGCGTGAGGCGCGCGATGGTGGGCCCCCGGTCCGTGACGTGCGTGTCCACGTGCGTGGGGAGGAACACGCCCGGCGCGACCTGCACCTGCGTGTCCCCCTCCACGTGGCTCTTGAGGATCTCCAGGCCCAGGCCCAGGCCAATCCACGGATCAAAGCTCGAGCCCGGCCGGACGTGGTAGCGGACCTCCGGCCCCACGCGCCACTGGTAGGTGTTGCAGTCGAAGCCCTCCGGGCATGACAGCTCGTTCGTCTTGGTGAGCACCGGCTCCCAGCTGCCCCACACGCCCAGGTAGAACCGCGGCGTCACCCGGAAGCCCAGCTCCGCGATGATGGGGAAGGAGATCTTCGCGGACTGGGTGATCTTCAAATCCTCCAGGCCGCCTCCCGGGGCCTGGCCGTTCGTGTAGACGTAGCCCAGGCCGAAGCCCACGTTGCCGCTCACCGCGAACTGCGGCCCGATGCGCCCCTCGGGGTGGTGTCCGCCCGACTTCTGCGTCTCCTCCGAGCTCATCGTGGGGGTCGTGGTCGTCGTGGACGTCTCCGACTCCGTCTGGGGTTCCGACGGGGGTTCCGGCTCCTGCGCCCCCGCCGACGTGGCGATTCCCAGCGCGGCGGCGAGTGACAGCGTCCAGCGGAACGGCGCATTCATCGAGGTCATCCGGTACATCCTCCGTGTTCGGGATGGATGCGGAAGGAAGCAAGCCGCGCGTGCCGTTAGAAGCCACCCGCCTCCAGCGTGCGCCGCCATTCGACAGACAACCCCCGTCCGCGATCAGTCGCGGACATCCACCCCACCCCCTGGGGAGGCAACCTGGCGGGGTGGATGGGAAGCGCGTGTGCGGGAGGACCCGGGAGAAGGGACGGGCGCCTCCACCGCGATCCTCAATCTAGCAAGTCGGCCCTAGAATCCAACGGGTTGACCCGGCGGTGGCCAGCGTTCACCTTGCCCGCCCCACGCACGCCCACGGGCGGAAAGGAAAGACCTCATGGCCGGCCAGGAGCAGGAGCTGTCGCCCGAGGCGCTCGCGCTCATCGCCGAGGAAGAGGCCCTGCTGTCACGCGTCCAGCAGGCGCTGACGGAAGCGCGCCGTCAGGCCGCGGAACGCACGCTGGACACGCAGGGGCTGATGGCCCAGCTGGCGGTGCTGCGCGACGACGCCACCACGGCGCACGCCGCGGACCTGCCGCACGTCTTCACCCAGATGAACGAGGTGCGCTCCATGCTGGAGCGGCAGGAGGCCATCCCGCTGCCGGACGCGCACGCCCCCTACTTCGCGCACCTGCGCCTGGCCGGGCCCACGGGCGCGCGCGACTACCTGCTCGGCCGCACCAGCTTCGCCAACCTCTCCGCCGGCGTGCGCGTCATCGACTGGAGGTTCGCCCCCGTCGCCCGCGTCTTCTACAACTACGAGGAGGGCGACGCATTCGAGGAGTACTTCGGAGACCGGCTCTCCGAAGGCGAAGTGGAGGCGCGCCGGCTGGTCATCATCGAGAAGGGCGTCCTCACCCGCATCAGCACCGGCCCCTACCTGCTCCAGCGCGATTCACAGGGCCGCTGGCACTCGCGCGGCCGTGACGCGGCCTCCGTGCTCGCGGGCGGCAGCGGCACCGCCGCGCGTCCGGGCTTCCTGGGCGTGGGCCGGGGCGCCACGCACGTGGAGGACGCGTTCGGCGTGACGGCGCTCCTGGACGCGGAGCAGTACGCCGCCGTCAGCACCGGCCCGGAGCAGCCGCTGCTGGTGCTGGGCAGCGCGGGCAGCGGCAAGACGACGGTGGCGCTGCACCGGCTGGCCAAGGTCATCTTCGACGACGCGAAGGCGTACCCGCAGGCGCGCACCAAGGTCGTCGTCCCGGAGGCGGGCCTGGCCCGGCTCACGCGCCGGCTGCTCGCGCCGCTGGGCCTGGGCAAGGTGACCGTGGAGACGCTGGAGGCCTGGTCGCTGGCCACCGCGCGCTCCGCCTTCAGCGTGCCGGGCATCAAGCTGTCCCCGGAGACGCCCGCGCTCGTCTCGCGCTTCAAGCGCCACCCCGCCCTGCGCCGCGCGCTGGCCGGCCGCGTGCCCGTGTTCAAGGGCAAGGCCCTGCCCCCCACGCTGGACCGGCTGCGCCTCAAGCTGGCGGACGCGTACCTGGACCGCGCCTTCGTGGAGGCCGTGGTGGCGGACGCGAAGGGAGAACTGCCGCTCACCGTGGTGGCGGAGGTGCTGGAGCACACCCGGCAGCAGACCGCCACGCCGCTGTCGCGCCAGTACAAGGGCTTCGACGAGGACCGCCTCGTCACCGTGGACGGGCGCGCGATTGAAGCGGACACGCCGGCCGCGCTCGCGGGCACGGTGGACGCGGACGACCTGCCCGTCCTCATGTTCCTCAAGGCGCAGCGGGGCGCGCTGGGCGCGGAGCGGCTGGCGCACGTCGTGCTGGACGAGGCGGAGGACTTCTCCCTCTTCGAGTTCTTCGTCGTCAGCCAGCTGCTCGCGGACAGCCGCAGCTGCACGCTCGCCGGAGACGAGGTGCAACAGACGACGGCGGGCTTCGCCGGCTGGGACGCCGCCCTGGACGAACTGGGCATCCGCGACGCCGCCACCTGCCGGCTCCAGGTGTCCTACCGCTGCCCGCGCCCGGTGGTGGCGCTGGCGCAGCACGTGCTGGGCACCCAGTCCCCGGCAAACGCCGCGAAGGCCGGCCGCGAGGGCGCGCCCGTGGGCTTCCACCACTTCCCCGACGAGGCCCAGGCCTGGCTGTTCCTGGGAGACGCCCTGCGCGACCTGGTGCTGCGCGAGCCGCACGCGTCGGTGGGCGTCATCGCCAGCAGCCGCGAGGCCGCCTGGTCCTTCCACCGCGTCATCCGGGAGATGCCCTGGGCGAGGCTGGTGCTGGAGGGCGACTTCTCCTTCGAGCCCGGCGTGGACGTGACGGACGTGGACAACGTGAAGGGCCTGGAGTTCGACTACGTCGTCCTGCCGGACGTCACCGCGCGCGCCTACCCCGCGGACGACGAGGCCCGCCGCAGGCTGCACGTCGCCGTCACCCGCTCGTCCCACCAGCTGTGGGTGGCCTCCTCCACCGTGCGCTCCCCGCTCATCCGCACCTTCCCCGGCGCGGACGAGTCGAATCAGGGCTGACGGCCGCCGCCCGCGCGCCACTCCTTCTGCCGCTGGGCGTGGGCCTCGCGGCGCGACAGCGCCTCCGCCTCCTGGCGCGGAATCTCCGCCAGACGCGTGCGGTGCATGTTCACGCTCAGCTCCAACAGGCCCCGGTGCTCCGCGGGCAGCTTGTCGCCGTAGTCCTGCAGCATCATGGTGGCGAAGGCGATGGCGTCCTCGGACACCTGGCGGCGGTGCTCGTAGTACTGGTGCACCTCCTCCTCCGAGGCCTCGTTGGACTGCACCTTGCCGAAGAGGGCGTTCCACTTCGCCTTCACCCCCTCACGGCGGCGCAGCTCCTCCGGGTCCTTCGTGGGCGCGTCCAGTTCGAAGTACAGGTTGCCCGGCAGCTTCGCGCGCAGCACCTCCAGGTCCACCGGATAGGGGCCGGACTCCGCGTCCGGCGCCGCCTGCACCTGGGCCGTCGCCGCGCCCACCAGGTCCAGCCCGCCGTCCTTCGCGCGGGGCACCGCCGGCGTGGAGGCGAACACGGGCGGCGGCGCGGGAGCCTGCGTCACCGGCGCGGGCGCCACGACCGGCGCGGCGTCCTCCGGAGCCTGCCCGCCAAAGACAAGCCACGCCCCCACCGCCAGGGCCAGGACTCCCGCCGTGCCCAGGGGCAGCTTCCATCGCGCGTGCGTGCTCATGCCCAAGGCCATACCCCGCGCCCCGCGCCCGCCGCAACCCGTGTCATGGCCTGCCAGCGACGCGCCGCACAATTGATACATTTAAAACATGACCAGACGCGTCAATTTTTAATCCCTGGCTGACGCGAAGCGGCAATTACAATCCTTTCAGATGGAATGCTGCACCTGACTTGAAATTCACAATTTTCACTGCAAGCGAAGTTTCCCTGCTTACGGCTGATAAACAAAAACGTATCATCCCCGGCCGCAACCCCACTCAACTCACTCCCCCTTTGGAGGAAGCCGCATGAGAAGTTTTCTCTGGATGAGCCTTCTGGCCCTCTCCGCCCCCGTGGGCGCCGCGCATGCCGAAGTGCTGGTCGAAGGCATCGTCGACGTGCTGGTGGACGGCGGCAACAACTACGCCTGGCAGAAGGTGACGCTGCCCGGCACCAAGTGTGGCAACGGTTCGCAGTACAAGTTCTTCGTGCACAAGACGAACTCGCCCAACCTGCTGTTCATGATGGAGGGTGGCGGCGCGTGCTGGGACTACGATTCCTGTAGCGGCCGTACGGGCATCCTGGGCGCGGCGAACCCCAACGGCATCTCCGACGACTACATGACGCAGTTCACGGCCAAGTACGTGTCCCCCATCGTCAACGGGGCGGACCCGGGCCTTCCCTTCCGTGACCGCAAGGACATCGTCACGAAGGACTGGAACATCGTCTACATGCCGTACTGCACGGGCGACGTGCACATCGGCAACAACACCAAGGTCTACACGGACACGACGGGCGGACAGGCGCCGCTGACCTGGTCGCACTCCGGCTACACCAACACGCTGGCGGCGGCGAACTACGCCAAGCAGAACTTCCCCAACGTGCAGAAGCTGCTGGTGACGGGCTACAGCGCGGGTGGCACGTCCACCTCCGCCGGCTACTACTTCATCCGCAAGGCCATCAACCCGGCCAAGGGGTACATGATCAACGACTCCGGCCCCATCTTCATGGCGCCGAACGCGAACTCCCTGTCGCGCCCGCTGCACGACAAGATCCGCTCGTCGTGGAACCTGGACTCGGTGTTCAGCCAGCTGCCGGCCAGCTTCAGCATCAACGACATGGGCTCCATCAACAAGATGGTCGCCACCGAGTTCCCGAACGATCAGCTCGCGTACACGGGCTACACGATGGACTACAACTACTCGCGCTATTCGTATGAGCGCTTCAAGACGCCCAACGACGAGGCGTCCGTCCACGCGTACTGGAAGACGGACCAGGACGCGTTCGTGAACGAGCTGAACAAGTACAACAACTTCAGCTATTTCATCCCGCACCACCGCGCCATCAACGCCAGCCACTGCAGCACCATCATCACCTTCGTGGGCGCGCACGCCTGCCAGCGCATGGAGAAGAAGTACTGGTACGAGTACGTCTCCAGCCCCTGGCAGTCCTGGGCCTGCCACGGCGAGATGGTCCCCATGGACGTCTTCCTGTCGCGCTTCATCAACAGCAACCAGCGCGTCCGCATCTACGAGCCGGCCAACAACTACAACAACGAGGACGCGGGCATGAGCATCCTCGCGCCCCTCATCAACGGCGCGCTCGGCGGGTAGTCCCCACCGTCCCTCGCTGAAATGAAAACGGGAGCGGGCCCCAGGGGTCCGCTCCCGTTGTCTTTTCCGGCGCCCTTCAGGCCGCCCGGAGGCTTCAGGTGAGGTTGAGCGTGCCCACGTAGTCCTCGTGGCCGAAGCGGTCCACGTTCACGCCAAAGGCCTGGGCAATGGTGGTGAGCAGCTTGTTGTGCTCCACCGCGCCCAGGAGCGGCTTGCCCGGGCCCTTCCAGTCGCCCAGCGGGTCCTTCCCGGGGCGCAGGGACAGCATGCGGCCCATGCGGAACTTCCCGCCCGCGCCGCCCGCCAGCACCGTGGGGATGGACACGTTCATGTGGCCAGCCGCGTCGCCCAGCTCGTTCCCCCACAGGATGACGGTGTTGTCGAGCACCGTGCCGCTGCCCTCCGGGATGGACTTGAGCGTGTCCATCAGCCGCGCCACCTGTTCGGCGTACCACCGCTGCACCGCCACCATGCGCAGGCGGATTTCGGTGCGCGCCGGCTCGGACTGGGTGTCCGTGCGGTGGGCGATGTCGTTGTGGATGTCCTCGTCGATGCCAATCCACGGCATGGACGGCCCGGGGATGGTCATGGTCACCACGCGCGTCAAATCACACGCGAACGCACGGGCGATGAGGTCCATGTGCAGCTCGGTGAGGGCGGGCATGTTGTTGATTTCGCCCAGGTCGTTCACCGCGCCGGAAGGCGCCGCCGGCTTCGAGCAGCTGAGCGCGCCGGAGCTGGTGAGCCGCCGCTCGATGTCGCGCAGCGCCGCCAGGTGCGTGTCCAGCTTGGTGCCTTCCGCGGCCGCCAGCCTCGACTTCAGCCGGGTGGCGTCCTTGATGAGGTAGTCCAGCAGGCTCTTGCGCCGGGTCAGCATGGCCTGCGCCTCCGCCTCGGAGCCGCCCATGCTGGCGAAGAGCCGCTTGTAGACGTTGGCGGGGTTCAGCTCGAACGGCACGCGCGAGCCGTTCTCCGTGAAGGAGATGCTGTTGTAGACGTGCTGGGCGCCGAACTGCTCGAAGGCGTGCAGCTGCAGGGAGCGGAACTGCGTGGAGCCGCCCACCGCGTTGCCAATCACCTGGTCCAGGGACGCGTTGTTGGGCAGCTCGTCACCGCTGGACACCTCCACCTGGCTGCCGGTGAGGAAGGTGACGGGGCCGCCCTCGTGGCCGGTGCGGCCGTGCTCGTAGAGGACGCGGTAGTCCAGGCCGTCCAGCACCAGGAGCTTGTCCCGGTGGCGCTGGAGCGGCTGGAGGACGGAGTTCTCGAAGTCGATGTTGAAGCTGGTGTCATTGCCCTTGGGCACCCAGTACTCCGGCAGCAGGCCGTGAGGGGTGAACAGGGCGATGAAGCGCAGGGGGGCGGCGTCCGCCGCTTCGGCCACGGAGCTGGTGAGCAGGTGCGCGAAGGGCGCCGCCATGGCCGTGCCGGACAGGAGCTTCAGGATGCTGCGTCGGGAGAAGTCGCGGGGCATGGAAGTCAAAGCTCAACGGGTGGGCAGACGCCGCTGGGTGAAGGAAGACGAACGCACCAGGCTGACCAGCACTTCGGTGATTTTCAGGCGGTCCGTGCGGTAGGGGCCCGTGCGCATGGCGGCGAGCAGCTCCGCGTCCGAGGCGTGCTCGTCGCGCCCCATGGCGTAGCGCACGAACTGCAGCGGCACGCAGTTGGCCAGCTCCTCGCTCGTCGTCAGGTAGCGCGCCAGCTGCGCGCCACCGGTGAAGTCGCCCAGGTTGGTGGTGCCGTCCCTGGCAATCACGGCGCCGCTGGCGTCCACCGTGCGGCCGTTCTCCTCCGTGCGGTGCTGGCCCAGGCCGTCGAAGTCCTCCATGCCGAAGCCCATGGGGTCGATGGTCTTGTGGCAGCTGGCGCACGCGGGGTTGTTGGTGTGCGCCGCGAAGCGCTCGCGGGTGGTGGCGTCCTCCGACAGGGCCGGGGGAATCGTGGACACGTTGGCCGGCGGCGCGGGCACCGTGCGGCACAACAGGCGCGTGAGCACGAACTTGCCGCGCTTGATGGGCGAGGACGAGTCGAAGTGGGCGTACGTGGACATCACGCCCGCCTGCGTGAGGATGCCCAGGCGCTCCGGCGGCAGCGTCACACGGCCCAGGCCCGTGGCGTCATCCACGTTGGTGCGCTCCAGCTCGCCGTAGAAGTTCGCCAGCGTCTCGTCCACGAACGAGTAGTTGGCGCTCAGCAGCTCCTCCACGGAGCCCGAGTGGTTCTTCACGATGAAGTCGATGAACGCGTCGCGCTCGCGGACCATGGAGTCGCGGAAGTCCACGCTGTAGTCCGGGTACACGAGGTTGTTCTTGTTGACCTTGGCCAGGCCGCCCAGCCCCAGCCACTCCACGAAGAACTGGCGCAGCTTCACCTGCGCGGCCTCCGTCTTGAGCAGGCGGCGCGCCTGGGTCTCGCGCTCGTCCGCCGAGGACAGCGTGCCGGCCTTGGCGGAGGCGAGCAGCGTGGCGTCCGGCGGTCCACCGGTCACCATGAAGGACAGCTCGGAGGCGACTTCGTAGGCGGTCAGCTCCACCACCTGTCCCTTGCGGGCGGTCTCCGGACCCAGCTCCGTGCGGTACAGGAACGACGAGGAGGAGAAGAGCGCCTGGAGCACCAGCTCCGCGCCCGTCGCCATGGTGCCGCCCTTCTTGCCCTCGTTGAAGAGGGCCAGCAGGTCCGTCTCCTCGTCCGCCGTCACCGGCCGGCGGAAGGCGCGCTCACCCACGCGCTGGATGAAGGCGCGCGCGCACTCGTCCTGCGTCTTGCCCTTGGGGCACGCGTAGAGGTCACTCAGTTGTGACTTGCCCTGCTCCGCCAGCGTCACCGCGGCGGTGTCGAGCTGATCCGCCAGGAGCGACGTCACCTGGAGGCGCTCGTGGGTGGAGAAGCCGAGGATGGTGTCCTCGGCCGCGAAGCCCTGGGCGATGTCGACCTCGGTGCCCAGCACCGCGGTGGCGGACTTGTTGTACTCGTCGCGCGTCAGCCGGCGCACCCGAGCGGGCGCCGCCGCGCTTTCAGGCTCCGCGTCCTGCCCACCGATGTTGCCGGTGCAGGCGGAGGCGGACAGCACGAGAGCGGAGGATAGGTAGAAACGACGCAATGGCATGATGTCTGGCATTCCTCGCATCCGCGCGGCCTGAAGCACCGGCGCACAGGCGACCCGCATTGTACTGGTTGCCCCCCACGCGGACACGGGGGAATTCATTTCCGAGCGTTTCCAAGCTTCCCCGAGGAAGAAGCCACCCTCACGGAGCAGGAAGTGCGAACGCACCTGTCAGGTGCGCACACGGTGCGTGCACGACTCAGGGAGGAACTTCCTCACCTCGCGCCTTCCACCAGTTCTCCCCGTAGCTGATGCAGATCTGCTCACCAGGGTGGATGTCCCGCAGTGCGTGATAACGGAACACATCGCGATCTTCCCCGCGGCTATAGGACGCGTTGGGTTCGCTCGCGTGATTGTAGATCATCCCGTAGCCCATCACGAGCGCGACCCAGTCACCCTCGCGGGGCTCTTCGTTGCGGTGCCAGCGAATCTCGAAAACATAGTCGTCGAGCGGTTCACCCCGGAACTGCTGCTGCGGGACCTTGAGGTAGTGGCACTCCTCGATGAGTTCTCCCGCGGCGATGAAGGTGTCCGTGAAGACGCCCATGCCCCACTCACACGGCCGCACCTTCACGCCGGGGTAGAGGAACAGCGCAGGGCCCAGATTCATGAGTGCATCGCTCTCGCTTCCGGTGGCGTCCACGCCAAGGCGAACCATCGCGCAAGACGGGCAGCCACGGGAAGCGGGGGCGCAGGCGTGAGGCCTTCCGTGACTTCCGGTGAAGTCAGCCTGCCTGCTCCTCGGGCACGGGGCGGCGGCGGAAGGTGTGGCGCAACAGGTACAGGCCGGGAAGCAGGGGCAGCCACAGGGTGAAGCCGCGCAGGAGCAGGGTGCCCGCGAGCGCCGCCTCCACCGGGACGCCGAAGAGGTTGAGCATGCCCACGGACGCGGCCTCGTAGGTGCCCACGCCGCCGGGGATGATGGACACGGTCTCCGCCATGGAGGCCACCATGAAGCTGACGAACACGGTGCTCAGGGGGACCTCCTGCCCCAGGGCCTGGAGCATGGCGCCCAGCGTGGCCGCGTCCAGCACGTAGACGCCCAGTTGCAGGAGGACGCCGCGCGCGAGCAGGCCGGGGTTGAGCAGCATGCCGGGCGGCACCTCCGCGATGGCCTTGAGCAGGGTGCCCAGGGACGGGATGCGCCGGGCGAAGCGTCCCGGCTTCCACTCGCGGTGCCGCGTGGCCCAGAGGATGCCCAGCGGGATGATCAACGCCACCACGCCGAAGCCGGTGACGAGCCATTGGATCCACTCGTTCAGCTCGGACTTCCGCCAGAGGAAGTAGAGGCTCACGCCCACGCCCAGCGCCTGCGCGATGTAGAAGCACAGCACCGTGAGCAGCACCGCGCCCGCGGCGATGCCGGGGTGCGCGCCTTCACGGCGCAGCCCGCGGCCCACGAGCAGCGACCCGCCCACGCCGCCGGTGGGAATCACCTGGTCGAACGCGAGCTTCATCAGCGACAGCCGCGCCAGCGACCAGAGCGAGGTCTTGATGCGCGCCCGGTGCAGGACCATCCACCAGATGCCCGCCACGCACAGGTACGTGCCCACCTGGCACGCGGCGGCCACCAGCAGCCACGCGGGCCGCGCCTGCCGCAGAAGCTCCAGGAACTGCCTCTCCTCGTTGTGCCGCGAGAGGATGAAGGCCAGGAGCGCCGCGAGCACCAACACCCCTGGAATCCACCAACCCCGCCGGCGCTTCGCTGGCACCTCCAGCGGCTCTTCCAGGGTGGGAATGGGTTCGGCGCGAGTGCCCTGCATGCGTCTCCTTCCTGGGAATGGGATGGCTTCGGAAAGGATGCGCTTCCCGGCCCCATGGGGCAGGTCCTGAAGCATGGCGGCCCGCCTACCCTCCATGCGGGGAGACAGGCGCCGAGCTGCCTGTTCGCGAGGGCGGTCTGGTAGAAGCCCGCGCATGTCCGACGACATCCTCGTGCTGGCGTACGCCGGCTGTGACACCTGCAGGAAGGCGCTGAAGTGGTTGGAGGCGCGGGGCGTGCCCCACCGCACGCGCGCCATCGTGGACCAGCCGCCCACCGTGGCGGAGCTGCGCCAGTGGATTCCCAGGAGCGGCGTGTCCGTGCGCAAGTGGCTCAACACCAGCGGGCAGAGCTACCGCGCGCTCGGCAAGGAGAAGGTGGACGCGGCCTCCGACGCGGAGCTGGTGGAGTGGCTGGCGAAGGACGGGAAGCTGGTGAAGCGGCCCGTGCTCGTCACGAAGGAGTCCGTCACGGTGGGCTTCAAGCCGGAGGCCTACGAGGCGCTCTTCCCCCTTCACGCGTCTTGAGGGCGGGCGGGCGGACGAGCCCCCGTCCGACCGTCGTCGCGTGCGGGGGCGGTTGCCACGTTGAGTGGGCATGGAAATCGGATCCAGACGCCCGTTGGGGGAAATCCTCCTGGAGCTGGGAGTGGTCGACAAAGGCCAGCTCCGCCTGGGGCTGGTGCACCACCACGAGGTCCATGTCCCCCTGGGCCGCGCCCTGGTGAGCGAGGGCGTGTGCACGGAGGCGGACGTCCTGCGAGGGCTGGCCATCCAGTTCGACGTGGAGGCGGTGGACCTGGACCGGCATCCGCTCGACCGTTCGCTGACTCCCCTGGTGCCCTCACGCATCGCCCGGCAGTACGGCGTCGTGCCGCTCAGCCTGGAGACGCGCGAGGACAAGGAGGTCCTGCACCTGGCCGTGCCCGCGCCGCTGTCGCTGGACGCGGTGGATGACGTGCGGGCCGTGTCCGGCAAGGCGCGCGTGGAGCCGCACCTGGCCTCCGACAGCGCCCTGTCCCGCGCGCTCAGCGCCCTCTATGGCATCCGCGAGACGGCGGGGGCCGCGCAGGAGCCGCCCCGGCCCGCCGTGCCCAGCCCGCCGCTGATGCTCTACGGCTGGCCGCCCGTCACCGCGGTGCTCATCTCCCGCACGCTGGCGCGCAACGGCATCCCGTCGCGCGTCGCCACGCCGCTGGACGTGCTGCACACGCGCGACAATGACGTGGTGCTCGCGCCCCTCCAGGCCATGGAGGGGCTGCTCGCGGGCGAGGTCCACATCGAGGGCTCGCTCATCGTCCATGGAACGTCGGACGACGAGGGCTTCGAACGGGCGCGGAAGGTGGAGGCGCGCGGCTTCCTGGCCAACCCGCGCGACGAGGAGTTGCTCCTGCGCGCCGTGCGCAGGCTCCGTCCAGACGCGGGCAGCGAGAGTTCCTGGCCGCGCCACTCCTGAAGCGGGGAAGCCGCTACGGCGTCGGCGGAGCCGTCGGAGCCAGGGCCTGCATCGCCGGCTTCATAGGCGCGATAGCGGGGCGCGTGGTGTGCTTCTCTTCGGGCTCCAGGTGCTCCAGACCCAGCACGCCCAGCACCTCCGGGTACACCTTGTTCGCGAAGTAGCGCCCGCCGGCCACGGTGAAGTGCACGCCGTCCGTCATGCGCAGGCGCATGGGCTTGCGGAAGCCCTCCACGCGGGCCTGCTTCAGCGCCTTGCCGCGCGCGTCGGTGAAGTAGGGCCGCGTGTCCAGGTGCACGGCGTCCCCGCGCGCGGCGATGACCTCCCGCTGCAGGTCGCGGATCACCGTGAGCTTCTGCTCGAAGCGCTGGCGGCTCGTGGCGGGCAGCTCCAGCCACACAATCTTGCGGTTCGGCGCGGAGATGGCCGTGACGAAGTCCGTCAGCCGCTGGCGGTATTCGCCCTGCCAGTCCGGCTTGCCCCAGGCCACGGTGGCGCGCCCCTGCCGCGTGTGCAGGGCCTGCCCGTCGTTGCCGCCCAGGATGACCACCACGACGTCCGGCTGGTGCTGCTGCACCTCCTGCTGGCCGACCTCCAGCCAGTCGAAGAAGTCCGGGCGCGCCAGGCCCGTGGACGACTTCGCGCGGCGCTCGCAGCGGATGCGAGGGTGCGCGGCGAGCTGGTTCTGGAGGTACTCCCCGAAGCCCGTGGCGATGAGGCTGTCACCCAACAGCAACACGGTGCGGCGGGGCACGGGCGCCGGAGCGGCGGCCTGGGCCGGAGCGGTGGGCAGCACGGGCGAGGCGGTCAGCCCGGGGGCGGATTCCGCGGAGGCCTGCGCCGCCGTGGACAGGAACGCCAGGAAGAGGAGCGCGCGAAGAGGACGGGTCGACATCGGCGGAGGCGAAACTACTTCCCGCGACCGCATCCGTACACCCCCCCGCCAGGCGGGTGGATCCGTCGAACCGCGCGCGGGTTGTCAAGGCCGCGCGCGGCGTCAGGCCACGGAGCCTGCGTCCGCCCCGAGCCCCCGGGCCGTCAGCACCGCGAGCCCCGCGGGCGCGAGCGCCTGGAGCCATGGCGTGAGCAGCCGCGCGCACTCCTCCGGGTGTGAGAAATAGGGAACGTGTCCCGCGCCGCGCAGCAGGTGCCGGGGTGTGCCCTCCGGCAGCGACGCGGCCAGCCGCTCCAACGAAGACGGCGGCACCAGCACGTCGCGGTCCCCCTGGATGCACAGACACGACACGTTCAGCGGGCGCAGGTCCGGCGGCGGCGGCTCCGTGTGGATGGAGAACGCGCGCCGCAGCGTCGTCAGCTGCTCCAGCAGCGTGGTGGGCACCACGTCCGCCACCTGATGGGAGGCCACCGGGCGCCAGGCCGCCAGCGACGCAGCGACGCGTCCGGGACGTCCCAGCACCGCGACGGGTCCCATCATCGAGATGAGCCTTCCGCGAGGTCCCACGTGCGAGGTGCGCGTGAACGCCCCCAGAAAGGCAACGCCGCGAGTCGCGCCGCCCGCGGCCAGGTGCGCCGCCACCATGCCGCCAAAGGAGCTGGCCACCACCGCGTCCACCTTGCCCGTGACGCGCAGCACCTGCTCCGCCAGGGCCCTCGCGCCACACGCCGCATGCTCGCCTTCCGGGTACTCGACCATGACGGGACGCGCCACGTCCGTCAGCCGCAGGGCGAGCTCACGAAAGCCTGATCCACGCGCGCCCAGCCCGGGCAACAAGAGGACACGAGGTCCCTCGTCATTCCCTGCCATGTCCTTCAGCTCCACCGTGCGACGCATGTCTCTCGCTTTCCTTGAAACGCGCCGGAGCAAACAACGCAGGCCCCCTGGGTCTGCCCCGTCCCACCGGGTGGCCTGCACGACCCACGGCCTGGGGGAAATGCTCCCGGTCCCTCGCCTGCCAGGACGGAGAGTGATACATGATTCATCCCACCACCCTTTTCCACCGACACGATTCACGCTGTCCGAAGCCAAGGATTTTCGCGGTCGGCGTTCTGACAGCGTGGGGGCGAAGGGTTAAGAATGGTCACCGTGAATCTGCATGCCTTCGGGGAGTTTGTTCGCAAGCATCGTCCGGCCCTGGAGGTTCGGGCCGCGAGGCTTTGCGCTGGGAGTGCCGTCGACTCCACGGAGCTGGTGGGCGAGACGCTGGAGCGCGCCCTGTCCGTTTTCGAGCGGCTTCAGGACCAGGACACCGCGTCCGTGACGCAGTGGCTGGATGGCGCCATGAGCCGCTGCTTCTCGCGGATGGGCGGACAGCTGCCGGACGCGCGCGCCGCGGCGCCGGACCTTCAGCAGACGTTCGACCTGCTGCGTGCGCGCTTCCGTGAGGTTTACGCGCAGCCGGCGTTCGGCAAGAGCGCGGGCGTCACCGGCGGCTGGCGGATGTAACAAGTCCCGCGCCCTGTGTTTCAGGGCGCCGGGCGGTGGCCGGACAGCGTCTCCACGTAGGACGCGGCCACCCGGAGGAAGCGGCCCCCACGCACGCCGGTGAGGTACTGGCGCTTCATCGCGCGGGTGGCCCCCACGTAGAACATCGCGCGGCGGATGCGTTCGTTCTCGCGCTCGTTGCGCTGGCGAGAGCCCGCCATCCACGCCTCGATGGAGTCCAGGGCCTCCAGTCCCGCGAAGAAGACGACGGGGCACTCGTGGCCCTTGCATGAGAACACCGTGGTGGCGCGCACGTGGTCCACGCCGCTCACCCGGAAGTCCGTCACTTCCCGGCCGCCCTTGCCGCCGTAGGCCTCCGCGGGCACGCCCGCCTTGCGCAGCGCGTCCGTGAACGACGCGGGCATCACCGGCGCCACCACCAGGATGTCGCCGGGATGGACGCCCTCCTCGTGCACCAGCCGGGCAATCTCCTTGGCCACCCAGCGCGCCTCGCTGGTGCTGGAGGCGAAGTCCTTCACCTGCGGCAGCACGCCGCCGCGCTCGGTGGACTGCACGCGGTAGAGGCCTTCCAGCGTCTCCTCCGGCAGCCACAGCAGCCGCTCGCGGGCCAGCTCTCCGGCCTTCATGTACTCGCGCATGCCGGGGTCGGTGACGCGGTGCTGGCGCAACGGGTCCAGCACCACGTTGAAGGCCACGTCGAGGATGTCGCGCGTGGCGCGGAAGGTCTCCTTGAGCACGCGGGTGCGGCCCCGGAAGGACAGCCCTTCGGGGAGCTGATCCTTCAAGCTGTCGATGGGCGCCTGGCCGTAGACGTTCTGCGAGTCGTCCATGAACAGCTGGAAGCAGCGGGACTCGCGGCCGTCCTCGCCCACGCGGGGGCGCACCAGCGCGTGCAGGGCCGCCAGTCCCTTGGCGTCCATGTCCTGCGCCTCGTCCACGAAGACGGCGTCGAAGGCGTGGGGTTCCAGCCGCCGCAGCGCGCCCACGTGCTTCACCGTCACCTGGGCCCTGAGCGCGCGCAGCTGCTCCGGGCCCGCGCGCACGGTGAGCGCCTCCATGAGCAGCTTGTCCACGAGCGGCGTGAGCGAGCGGTTGTAGAAGGACACCAGCACCCGGGCGCGCGGGTTCTCCAACAGGTAGCGCGCGGCCCAGTGCGCCAGCACGTACGTCTTGCCGCTGCCGGCCACGCCACGCACCAGGTGGTGGCCGTCGTCGAAGCGGCGCTCGAAGAGGGAGACCTGCTCCTGCGTGAAGAGCGGTCCAGTGTCCTTGCCACCCGCGATTTCTCCGCCCAGGCCCACGGGCACCAGTGGCGGCGGCGGTGGCGGCGGCGGGCGCGGCTGGGTGGCGAGCAGCTCCAGCTTCGGCGGCGTGCCGGCGTGGACGCGCACGCGGGGGAGCAGCGACAGGAAGCGCGCGGGCACGGGCGAGGCGCGGGCCTCCGCGCGCGAGGCGAGCACCAGCAGGTATTCCTTCGCGCGGCTGGCGGCGACGTTGAGGATGGGCACCAGCGTGTGCGGCGGGAAGGGCCGTCCGCCAGCCACCGTGTCCACCATCACCACGTCGTACTGGGTGCCCTGCTGGCGGTGGATGGTGGAGGCGCTGAACATGTCGTGGCGCAGGCCCGCCGCGTTGCCCAGCTTGCGCAGGAGCGCCGCCTGCGCGCGGTAGGGCGTCACGCACAGCACCGTGAGGCCCAGGCGCACGGACTGGCGGGCCAGCGTCACGGCGAGCTCCGCGGACAGCTCGCGCTGGTAGCCGGAGCCCGTCTCGCCTCGGCCGTGCGTGAGGCGGCGGGTGTCGCGGCTCAGGCCATCCAGCACCAGCCACATCGCGCGGGACGGGAAGGCGGGCACGGGCGCGGGCCTCTGGGCCCGGTCCTTCACGATGTCGCCGTCCTCCAGCGCGCCGCCGTAGCAGAAGTGGCTCACCACCTTCGCGATGTCCGGGTGCATGCGGTGCTGGGTGCGCAGGAGCAGCACGTCCGGGCGCTCCGCGTCCTTCACCGCGTCCTCCAGGTGGGACAGGGCGCTGGCGCGCAGCCACGTCTGGGTGCCCTTCCCCGCCCCTTCCGCCGCTCGGCTCACGGGGCCAATCTGCTTGGGGTCGCCCGCGAGCGTCACCTGCCGGGCCAGCGGGGCGAGCAGCGCCGTCGCCGCGCGCGTCACCATGCCGGCCTCGTCCACCACGAGCCGCTGGAAGGTCTCCTCGCCTTCCAGCTCCGACACCAGCCGCAGGGCGCGGTGCACGGTGAGCACCATGAGGGGGCTTTCGCCCTTCTCCGCCTCCTTGAGCGTGGGGTCCTTCACGCGGCCACGCAAGCTGCGCAGCTCCGCCTGCATGCGGGCGAGCTCCGGCGCGGGGCCGCCCCGGGAGCGCTCCAGCGTGAGCTCGCGCTCGCGCTGCTCGATGGTGTTGAGCAGCTTGCTCGCCTTGTTCTCCTCCATCGCCACGGTGGGCAACTTGTGGAGGGACTCGCTGGCGCCGGTGCCGCCGCGGAAGATGCTGCGGGCCAGGGGGCGCAGGGGGATGGGGTCGCGCTCCAGCAGGGCGCTGACGCGCATCACCAGTTCGTCCGCGGCGCGATTGGTGGGGGCCACCGCGAGGATGCGCTCGTTGGGGTAGGCGCGCAGGGCTCGGGCGATGAGGTCCGCGACGGCCGTCGTCTTGCCGGTGCCGGGAGGGCCCCAGATGCTGCCCCACGGCTGGCGCCACAGCCGGTCCACGGGGATGAGCTCCGCGTCGCGCGGGGACGGCGTGGACGGGAGGAGCTCCCCCTTCGCGCGCGCCAGGGCGTTGGTGAGGTCGGAGGTGCGGTCCTCGTAGGCGGCGGCCGCCGCGCACAGGGCCTCCGCGAAGTCGTAGGGCCGGTAGCACCAGCGCTCGCAGGAGAGGACGCGGCGGTCCAGGTCCTCGCCGGAGTCGGAGGAGGCGAAGACGCGGCCGGACTCGAAGTCCAGGTGGACGATGTTCCCGGCGAAGACCAGCTCCTCACCCAGGAAGCCGAGCAGCGAGCCGCCGGACCAGTCCGGATCCGCGGCGGGAACGGGCACCAGCCCCAGGACGCCCGGCCCGGCCAGGCCCACCTCGCGTGCCTCCTGGATTCGCTGCGCGCGGTACTGGCTGCGCTCGGCCACCAGCGCGTCGCGCAGGTCCTCCGGAAGATAGGTGGGGGCGACCCACTGTTCCCGGCGGCGCCCGGAGGACACTGCGGCCTGCATGGCCTCGCGTTCCGCCGGGGTGACGTCGCCGGAGGCGGACACGTCGCGGGCCGGGGCCTCTTCCGGGGGACGCGCGTTGGCGACGTCGTCCACGCGAACGAGGTTCGTCGCGGGTGCCACCTCGGGAGGAGGCATGTCGGACGAGTCGTCCACGCGGACGAGGTCCGGCGCGGGTGCCTCCTCGGGAGGAGGCATGTCGGCCGAGTCGTCCACGCGAATGAGGTCCGGCGCGGGTGCCTCCACCGGAGGGCGCTTGTCGGCCGAGTCGTCCGAACGAAGGAGGTCCGGCGCGGATGCCTCGACCGTGCCAGGGGCAGCGTTCCCCTGTCCGGCGGGACGCGCCGGCACCGCGCGGTTCACGCGGTGGGAGGCCGGCATGGACGCCAGCGCCGCGGAGTCCAGCTCCCGGAAGGTCAGCGTCCTCGCCTTCGCGGACGCCCTGCCCTTCACCTCCGTCACCTTCGGCGCGGGCTCGGCGTCCTCCGACTCCTGCGGCGGCCACGACGCGCGGACCCGGAGCACGGGCGCGGCGTGTCCCTCCTGGACGTCGGTGTCGTACTCCACGCGGAGCACGGGCATGAGGTCATCCGGAGCACGCTCGTCCCGCGGCGCCTCCCCCTGACCCGACTCCTCGTCCGTCCTGCGCATCATGCGGGGTGCTCGCGGCGAGGCCCTTCCTCACTTCGGAAGCGGCGGCGCCGGGAAGCCGGCCAAGCTAGGGGAGGCGTCGATCTGCGTCAACGCGCGCGCGGGCTCCCTCGCACGCCTGCACCGTCGGTGAAGCCCTCCCCTTCACGCACGACGGCCCGGGCCGCGCACACTCGCGGACCCGGGCCGTCATTCACCGCCTTGGACCTCCGCGGGGACTACAGCAGCGGGCAGAGCAGCCCGTTGCCGGTGCCCGCCGGGCAACCCTCGCCCTGGCAGTAGTTGGGCCCCAGGCCCACGGAGAGGATGCCCAGGGGGCTGGGCACCTTCACCTTGCAGGTGCCGATGGTCGCGTTGCCGGACGCGTCCGCCACCGAGTACACCATCGTGTAGACGCGGCCGTTGCCCAGCAGGCTGGACTCCGCGCGCAGCTGCGCGGACTTGCGGTCCGCGCTCAGCTTGATGTCCTGGCACTTGAAGAGGGCCAGGCTGAACAGCGCGTCCTCGGACTCATCCGACTCCACGCGGATGATGGAGGCCGACTGCTGCAGGTCCAGCGTCCCGCCGCAGGTGTCCGCCGCCGGCTGCGCGCAGTCCGCCAGCGTCACCGTCTTGTAGTCCGCGCCCGGGGTGCGGGCCAGCACCAGGTTCTTGCTCGCCCCGGCCACCGGCGCCGTCGCGTCCACCACCGTCACCGTCGCGCTGCACGTGGCCGAGTCCATCCCGTCCGACACCGTGAGCGTCACCGGCGTCGTCCCCACCGGGTACTGGCCCGCCGGGCTGGCCGTGATGCTCAGCGGCTGCGGGAAGCCATCCGGATCATACGAGCCATTGTCGATGGACGCCGCCGCCGAGCACGACGCGTTGGCCGACACCGTCACGTTCTTGCAGAGCGCCACCGGCGCCTGGTTCACCAGACAGCCGCCGCCCGCCGCCAGCGTCAGCGTCGCCGTGTTGTTCTCCTCGCTGTCCTCCGGGAAGAAGTTGAACGCGTCCGCGACCACGAACAGCTTCTGTGCGCCCTCCGGGATCTGCACCGCCGTCTCGAACGCGTAGCGCTCCTTGCCCACCAGCCAGGGCACGTTCACCGTCGCCAGCAGCGTGCCGCCCTCGGCCGGGTCCCCCGCGTAGATGCCCGCCACCGACGGGTCGATGCCCGTCGGAGCCTCGTTGACGATGAAGCCCGTCACCGTCGCCACCTGGCCGTCGTCACACGTCACCCCCAGCCCGGACACCGCCAGGTCGATGCCCGTGTGCAGCGCGGCCTTGGACTGGCCCGGTGCCACGCCCTCCTCCAGGGTTTCGGTACCACAGCCACTCAGCATCAGCAGGGAGGCGAAGAACGACAGAGGACGGCGCAAGGACATGACTCTCTCCAATGAGAAGGGCGGTGCCGGGATGGGGGGAGCGGGCCTGATGCCAGACAATGACAGCCAGGCCCGCGTCCCATTCTCTGCCATAAACGGAATTTTCTAGCAATACGGGCAATCTTGTACCCGGGTCCAGGTATACATAGACACCACGTTGGAGCCCCAATGACCCTGCTGTCTGTCTTTGCGAGGAGTCGAGAAACGGCGCACTCCGTGTCTGGGTTTGGACGACCTGACGGGTTGCCGGTCCCTCGGGGCACAGGAGGGCAGGCGGCCGTCGCAGTGGACAGCGCCCGCCCTGATGGGGTTGGTTGGGCCCCCCCGCTGTTGAGGGGAACCAAGCCCATGGCCTCCATCACTCCGCGTTACGCCCACCCGTTCCTCCCCGTCACTCGCGCCGACATGCAGGCCCGGGGGTGGGAGCAGTGCGACATCATCATCGTGAGCGGCGACGCCTACGTGGACCACCCGGCCTTCGGGCCGGTGCTCATCGCGCGCTTCCTGGAGGGGCGGGGGTTCAAGGTGGGCATCATCCCCCAGCCGGACTGGCACTCGGCGGAGCCCTTCAAGGCGCTGGGGGCGCCCCGGCTCTTCTTCGGGGTGGCGGCGGGCAACCTGGACTCGATGCTCAACCGGCTGACGGCCCAGAAGAAGAACCGCTCGGAGGACCAGTACAGCCCGGGCGGGCGCACCAACTGCCGGCCGGACCGGGCCTCCATCGTCTACGCGCAGCGCTGCCGGGAGGCCTTCCCGGACGTGCCCGTCGTGCTGGGCGGCATCGAGGCCAGCCTGCGGCGCATCGCGCACTTCGACTACTGGAGCGAGAAGGTGCGCCGCTCCATTCTCTTCGACGCCAAGGCGGACCTGCTGGTGTTCGGCATGGGCGAGCGGCCCATCTGGGAGATCGCCGACCGGCTCAACCGGGGCGAGCGCATCGAGGACCTGAAGGACATCCGGGGCACCGCGCACCTCATCAACGACGCGGCGATGAAGGCCCTGGAGGCGGACCCGGCGAAGCGCGCGGCGGACCGCGACAAGGTGGTGGTGCTGCCGTCGTACGAAGAGGTGGTGGCGGACACGCGCGCGTTCGCGGTGATGAGCCGGGACTTCCAGATGGAGACCAACCCCGGCAACGCGCGCGCCATCGCGCAGCGCCACGGCAACCGCGCCATCTACATGAACCCGCCCGCCCGGCCGCTGGAGGACGGCGCCGGACAGAAGCCCGGGGACACGGCCACGGTGGCCATGGACGAGCTGTATGACCTGAAGCTCAACCGCGTGCCGCACCCCATGTACAAGGAGCCCATCCCCGCCTACGAGACGGTGAAGCACTCGGTGGTGCTGATGCGCGGGTGCTTTGGCGGCTGCACCTTCTGCTCCATCACGGAGCACGAGGGGCGCGTCATCCAGAGCCGCTCCGCGCAGAGCGTGCTGCGCGAGGTGCGCGAGGTGCGGCGCATGGGGGACTTCCGGGGGACGATCACGGACCTGGGTGGGCCCACGGCGAACATGTACAAGCTCAAGTGCAAGAGCGAGGACATCGAGAGCCGCTGCCGCAAGCTGTCCTGCGTGCACCCGGGCGTGTGCGAGAACCTCCAGACGGACCACGGGCCGCTCATCTCGCTGATGAAGCAGGTGCGCGAGGAGCCGGGCATCAAGCACGTCTTCATCGCGAGCGGCGTGCGGTACGACCTGGCGGAGCGCTCGCCGGAGTACGTGAAGGAGCTGGCGGCGCACCACGTGGGCGGCCAGCTGTCCGTGGCGCCGGAGCACGTGTCGCCGCGCGTGCTGGAGAAGATGAAGAAGCCCGGCATCGAGAGCTTCGAGCGCTTCCAGAACATGTTCGCGTGCGCCAGCGAGGACGCGGGCAAGGAGCAATACGACATCGCCTACTTCATCAGCGGCCACCCCGGCTCCACGCTGGAGGACATGGTGATGCTGGCGCAGTGGCTGAAGGAGAAGGGCAAGCGGCCCCGCCAGGTGCAGGACTTCATCCCCACGCCCATGTCGGTGGCCACGGCCATGTATTACACGGGCCTGGACCCGCTGAAGATGGAGCCCGTGTACACGGCCAAGGGCCTGCGCGAGAAGCGGCTGCAGAAGGCGCTCTTGCTCTACTGGAACCCGGAGCACTGGCCGCTGGCGCGCGAGGCGCTGAAGCTGGCCGGGCGCGAGGACCTGATTGGACGGGGCCCCAAGGCGCTGGTGCCGCCGGAGTCCGCCGCGGAGGCCTCGCGCCTGCGGCGCGCCTCGGAGAACGCGGAAGCCGGGGAGGGCCTGGCGACGAACGCGTGGCCCCGGCCGGCGCAGCCACGTCCGTCCGGGCCTCGGGGTGGGGGCCGCACGCCGCGTCCGGGCCCGCGCGGGCGGTAGGAGCCCCCTGACTTTCGTTCCGGGGGGAGGCTCGGGTATAGGTGCGCCGCCTTTTACGAGCGGCCACACCGCCGGAGCCCGACACCATGCCCAGGACTTCACAGGAGCAGTCGCAGGAGCGTCACGCGTTCCTGCTCGACCTCTTCCGCAACCAGCCCGACCTGAGCCGCCAGGACGCCCTGGAGAGCTTCAAGGACCGCTTCGGCGCGACCATCAACCTGCGCACGTTCAACGAGCTGCGCGAACAGGCGAAGAAGGAGCTGTCCTCGCAGCCCGCCGCTCCGGTCGCCGCCCCCAAGGAGGAGCAGGACGTGGAAGTGCAGGACGAGCGGGCCGAGGTGACGGCGGAGGACGCGGGGACGCTGCTGAAGGCCGCGGCGACGCCGGAGCTGCACGCGGGTGCGGTGCCGGCGAAGAAGCCGAAGGCGAAGGGCCCGGGCGCGCGCAACGTGTTCGTGGACGCGTCCGCGGAGCAGCTCCAGTTCCTGGAGCGCATCGTGCAGCAGCTCCAGGAGGCCGGTGCCGCCAACCTGCGCATCGACCACGCCACCGACCGGTGGATGGTGCTGGTGGTGGATTCCAAGTAGCCGTCTGGACCGTCAATGCCTGACACCCAAGGCCCGCCTCCCCTCTCACGAGGAGTGCGGGCCTTGTCGCTTCAAGGGCGCCACAAATATATACCTAAAGAAGGAATTCGTGACCAGTTTGACATAGCAGTAAAACAAAACTATCCCTTCTATCTATGGATGCGCTCACGCATTCACAGACTCAGGGGAAACCGATGACCCGTTCGATTCCTGCGCTGGCCTTGGTGGTGGGTGGATTGTTGTTCGGCTGTGGTGGGATGCCCGAGGAGGGCGAAACCCAGGAGCCGCAGGCCGGGTCGGAAGGCAATGTCTCCCAGAGCGCGGTGCAGACCAATCTTGTCTCTGGCGTGACCGTGACCTACACCCCCGCCACCGACACCTTCACGGTCCACGACACTTTGGCGGATGGTCACTCCGCCGTGGCGGACATCATCAACCACAACACGGGAAGCAATACGCAGTGCTGGAATCCCAATGGCGCGGGAACCTCCAAGTCTTGCGAGCGGAACTATCCCAACAAACCTGTAATCTCCTTTCGTGCGTGTACGGGTGAGTACGGCCCTCGCAGGCTCGTCGCCTGTTCCGGCTGGTTGACGATCAACTCGTTCGCGCCCGAAAAGAAGTAGCAACCCGTCAGGCCTGCGGTCCCGCCAGGGGCAGTGACACCGTGAAGGTGGCGCCGCCCCCTGGCGTCTCGGACAGGCCGACGGTGCCGCCGTGGGCATCCACCACCTGGCGGGCGATCCACAAGCCCAGGCCCAGGCCTCCGAAGTTGCGCACGGACACCGCGCGCTCGAAGCGCTGCCAGATGCGCTCCCGGTCCTCGGGGCGCACGCCCATGCCGTGGTCCACCACCGTCAGGCGCGCGCTCGGGCCCACGTGCTCCACGTGCACCTCCACCGGCTTGCCCGGTCCGTACTTCAACGCGTTGGACAGCAGGCCCTGCACCACCTGCTCCAGGCGCGCCCTGTCGAAGCGGCCCCGCACCGGGCCCGCGACTCGCACCGTCACCTCGCAGCCCTCGCGGCACAGCTCCTCCCGCGCCAGGGCCACCTCCTCCGTCACCAACGCGGCGAGGTCCATGTCTTCCACCTTCAGGTGCACCGGCCCCGAGGACAGCAAAGACATATCGAGCAGCGTCTCCACCACCGTGGCCAGGCGGTGCACCTGCCTCCGCGTGAACAGGAGCCGCTCTCCCAACCGGGCGTGCGCGTCCGGCCCCAGGCCCCGCTCGATGAGATCCAACTGGAGCCGGAAGCCCGCCAGCGGCGTCTTCAATTCGTGGCTCACCACCGACAGGAATTCGTCCCGCGCTCGGACCGCGTCCTGCAACACCGCCTCGCGCGACGACAGCTCCGCCACCTCCCTGCGCACCCGCGCCATCTCCAGCTGCGTGCGCACCCGCGCCGCCAGCTCGCGCGCGGAGAAGGGCTTCACCAGGTAGTCATCCGCGCCCGCCTCCAGGCCCTCCACCGAAGCCTCCTCGCCCGCGCGCGCTGACAAGAGGACGAAGGGGATGGCCCGCAGCCGGGGATCCGCGCGCATCTCGCGCAGCAGGCCGAAGCCGCCCAGGCGCGGCATCATCACGTCGCTCAACACCAGGTCGGGCGGGCGCGCGCGGATGGCCTGGAGCGCGGCGTAGCCGTCCTCCGCTGTCTCCACCGTCACCGACGCGTCCAAAAGCCCCGTGATGTATTTGCGCAGGTCCGCGTTGTCGTCCACCACCAGCACCCTCGCGGACATGGGTGGCAGCAGCGGAGTGGCCCTCACTCCTTCCGAAGTTCGCGCCCCATCCTCCGGGCCCGTCGGCGCCAGCCATCCGTGGATCTCCTCGACGTAGGCGGACGCGCTCCGCTCGACGGAGTGCGCGGGACCTCTTCCCTCGGGGACGAGCTGCTCGCGCGGCAGGTGACTGTTACCCAGGGGCACCGCGACACAGAAGGTCGTGCCCTGCCCCAGTGTGCTCGTCACGTCCACGGTGCCTCCGTGCAGCTTCGTCAGCTCCTGCACCAGGCTCAGGCCAATGCCGCTGCCCTCGTGGCTGCGCGAACGGGCGTTCTCCACGCGGTGGAAGCGCTCGAAGATGTGCGGCAGCTCCGCCTCCGGGATGCCGCTGCCGGTGTCCCGGACCGTCAGCCGCGCCTGGCCGTCCTCAATGTGCAGCCGGACGTGGACGCCTCCCTCGAACGTGAACTTCATCGCGTTGGAGAGCAGGTTGAAGACAATCTTCTCCCACATCTCGCGGTCCACCCAGACGGGCTCTGTCAGCGGCGGCAGGTCGAGCGTGAGGGTGAGCTGGGCTCGCTTCGCGATGGACTCGAACTGGCTCACCAGCTCCGCGGTGAAGGCGGACAGGTCCGTGGGCTGGAAGGCCGCGCGCACGCGTCCGGCCTCCGCTCGGGTGAAGTCGAGCAGCGTGTTGACCAGCTTGAGCAGCCGGGTGGCATTGCGCTGCACCATGGACAGCCGCTCCGCCAGACGCGGGGCCAGCGGCTCCGTCGGATCCGACAGCGCGTCCTCCACGGGCCCGAGCATCAGCGTCAGGGGCGTGCGGAACTCGTGGCTCACGTTGCTGAAGAAGGCCGTCTTGGCCCGGTCCAGCGCCGCGAGCCGCTCCATCCGCTCCACGGCCTCCTGCCGCGAACGCGCGCTGGAGGCGGCCGTGGCCAGCGACCCCGCCACCAGCTCGAGGAAGCCCCGGTACTCCCCCTCGGGGTTCAGGAAGGGGCTCAGGCCCACCACCAGGAAGCCCAGGTCCCGGTCCCCTTCCGCGTGCGGCAGCGGCAGCACCAGGGCGGGCCGGGGCGGCTCCGCGACCTCCGACGGCAGCGGTGCGCCAAGCCACCCATTCACGTCGCCCACCCGCCAGGCCTGGCGCGTGCCCGCCACCGGAGCCAGGAGCCCGCCCGCGGGCCCTCCAGCCTCCGGCGCGCGCAGGTCGAAGTGCGCGGGCACCGCCGCGCTCCGGGCACCCATGCCGGTGGAGCCCACGAGCGAGGCCCGTGCCCCGTCCGCGTCCGTGACGTAGAGCCACGTGAAGGGCAGGTCGGCGGGGTTCTCCCCCAGGGCGTCCAGGCCGGCCCGGCACGCCTCCTCCACGGAGCTCGCGCCGCCTGTGCGCTGGGTGAGGAGGTGCAGCGTGCGCAAACGCCGCTGCCCCAGGACCTGCCCCGTCGTCTCCAGGGCCGGCGTGTAGAAGCCCACCACCTTGCCGTCGTCATCCAGCACCGGGGTGTAGGACCAGGTGAAGTAGGCCTCCTCGGCGAAACCACCCCGTTGGATGGGCAGCGACTGGCTCTCAGCCCAGTTCGCCTGCCGGGTGCGCTCCAGCTCGTCGAACATGCTGCCAAGCGGGTGCCACAGCTCCGGGAAGACCTCGCGCAGCGGCCCCAGTGCATGGTCCGGATGCTTGGCGCCCATGATGGGAATGCCCGCGTCGTTGTAGAGCTGCACGCGCTCCGGCCCCCAGTAGATGAACATGGGGAAGCGCGTCGTCAGGCACATGCTCACCAGGGTGCGCAGTGTCGGCGGCCATGACGCGATGGGCCCCAGCGGCGTCCCGGACCAGTCCCGCTCCAGGATGAGCTGGCCCATCACGCTGCCGCCGCGCAACGACTCCAGCCATCCTTCGGGACGCGGCGCGGCCCCTGCGGCTCCGGCCGTCTGCGGCGCGCTCTGTTCGTTCGTCGGACGGCTCAGGGGAGGCTCGAGGAGTGCGGGACGCGTGGACGAGGGGACCTGAGGTGGACGTAGCCAGCCGGTCTCCCCACTTCAACGCCGGAGTCCGCCAGACGGCCCTTTCCGTCGCCTACCAAGCAGGGCCTCTCAGCCGAGGGGCCTCGAACCTGCCCACCCCTTCTCCATGGGGGCAGGCGGGCCGCCGCCGGTGGGCTCCCCGGACGCAGTGTCCGGGAGCAGGGGCCCCGCCGTTTTCAGACGGGCAATCCCCGCGCGGTCTGGGTGAGATGGCGGGATGACGCGAATTCCCTTCGGCCTCGTCCTCGCGCTGTCCCTGGGTTGCGCCAGCAGGCAGCAGCCGTCCCCTCCTCCCGCGCGGGAGTGGGCCACGACGCTGTACCGGGACCACCCGCTGGTGGGACGCATCTGGGACGTGGCGGGAGGCCGCTTCGTGGACGAGAGCGCCCTGCGCGCGGCCGTGGTGCCCGCGCGCTTCGTGCTCCTGGGCGAACGGCATGACCACCCGGATCATCACCGGCTCCAGGCGGAGCTGGTGCGCGCGAGGACGGACTCCGGCCAGCGTCCCGCGCTCGCCTTCGAGATGCTGGACGTCACGCAGCAGCCCGCCGTGGACGCGGCGCTGAAGGCCTGGCCGGAGGACGTGGAGGGACTGGCGAAGGCGGTGGGCTGGGAGCGCAGCGGCTGGCCCGCCTTCAGCCTCTACGCGCCGGTGTTCGCCGTGGGCCTCCAGGCGCACCTGCCCATCGTCGCCGCCAACCTGCCCCGCGCACAGGTGCGGGAGCTGGTGATGAAGGGGCCAGAGGCGCTTCCTTCCGACCTGCGCTCGCGCCTGGGGCTGGAGGCGCCCGTGCCCGAAGCGGAGGCGAAGGCAGTGCGTGAGGAGTTGGACCGCTCGCACTGCGGACAGCTTCCCCAGGAGATGCTGGAGCCCATGGCGCTGGCACAGCGGGCGCGCGACGCGATGATGGCGGACCGGCTGCTGGAGACCGTGCCCGCGGACGGCGCGGTCCTCATCACCGGCAACGGCCACGTCCGGAACGACCGGGGCGTCCCCGCGCACCTGGAGCGCCGCGTGAAGGACGTCACCGTGCTGAGCGTGGCGCTGCTGGAGGTGTCACCGGAGGCACTGAACCCCCAGGACTACGCGGCTGTCGTTGGCGCCACCACCCTGCCCTACGACTACGTGTGGTTCACGCCAGCCATGCCGGAGGACGACCCGTGCAAGGCGTTGCGGGAGCGCAACAAGAAGCCCTAGCACCGCGAGTGTCAGACCCCGATGGTACGTGAAATGGCGGCACCCGATGCCGCCACTGCAATTGATTCGTTTCACATTCGTACCCATCGAGACCGGAGACACTCCAGGAGTGAAACTCCTGAAGGGTGATTCCATCCCATACGCAACGGATTTCACGACAACAACAGTCGCGCCGCAATGTCGAATTAAACTGTCAATTCAAGACACCCTCACGTAATCAATAGCGCATCCGGGTTCCCCGGATCGGCTGTCTCCCCCCCTGACAGCCTGAACCACCATCCAAGAGAATGACAATGACGACTCGAAGCCTCGGGTTTCGTGCGTGGCGTTGGAGCGCGGTGCTTTCTTTGGCGCTGACGGGCTGTGCCGTGGAGCCTCAGCCGCAGGAGCAAGCCCCCGCCCAGGAAGAGCAGGCGAAGGTCCTGGAAGCGCAGGCGCATGAGCTCACCCCACCCGCGGGGTGTAGCGAGATCACCATGGGCGCGCTGTCGAACGGCGTCCAGCTGACGCCGGTGATGTACGGCGGACAGCCGACCTATCAGGGCACGTTCAACGGCCTGGGAGACCCGGCGCTGAAGGACACGGCGTTCGTCCGGCTGGACGTGAACACGGCGACGGGCGTGCATGACCTGGCGGCCGGTGGCGCCAACACCTTCACCTGCGAGCAGTGCGTCTGGGGCTACCAGGACGCGGGCACGACGGGCCAGAAGCTGTTCGTGGCGGACACCGGCGCCCTGCTGCTGGCGCTCAAGGTGTCGCCGCAGCAGTCGGTGGGCGTGCTCTACAACGTGACACTGCGCGAGTCGGTGAACGCGGCGCCGCTCAGCGCGCCCTACAAGGGCAGCGCGGTGGTCCCGGGTGGCGAGTGCAAGTGGATCCGCTTCGCGACCTGGAACACCCTGCGTCCCATGGGCTGCGACCCGCGCGAGGGCTCGTGGACGGCGAACGTGCCGGGTCACACCTGCGTGGCGGACAACTACTTCGCGGATGACGGCACGCTGGAGAAGTCGCAGGGCACGGGCACGCAGGGCGCGGCCTGCACGCGCACGCCCGCGGCGGACGCCAACCACCCGGCGACGACGGACTGCGCGCAGGGCTTCGCGTGCTCCGACCTGTTCACGGATGACCGGCAGTGCCTGAAGACGTGCGACCCGATGGCGGCGGTCCCCGGCTGCCCCACGGGGACGGTCTGCGGCGTCTACGGCACGTGCATCGAGCAGTCGGTCCTGGAGCCCCTCGGCTTCGACTTCGACCCCGCCCTGATTGGTGAGACGTGCACCAAGACCTACGCCGAGTTCTGCGGCACGGAAGGGGCGCGCGGCGCGTGCGTCAGCCTGAACGGCCAGACGAAGTGCCAGCCCTACACCCGCGCCCGGTCGGAGTGCGGTCCGGGCGAGGAGCTGGGCTTCATCAACTACCCGCTGTCCGGTGGCGGCTACGACCGCACCACCGGCTGGTGCTACCACGACGGTCTGTAGGCCCGGCGTGGGGGGAGCCCGGCCGTGGAGGCCATGGCCGGGCTCCCTGAAGTGACAGTGTCTCCAGGGACGGCACTCCGGGTGGAGGCGGTCCGGTATGCTGACGCACATGCTCTGTCTTGCCTGTACGGAACCGCGTGCGCCGGACTCCGGGCCTCTGTGCCCGGAGTGCGGTGCCGCCCTCGTGCCCGCCGCCGGGCGGCACCTGGATGACTTCGTGCTGGCGCGGATGCGACGGCGCATCGAGCACTGGCGCTTCGACGGGTTGGTGGATCCAGCCACGGCGGACCGGCTGGAGGCCTCGCTCGCGGCGCCTGTTGAAGCGGTCGCGAGCGTTCCGGAGGTGCCCGCGCTCGAGGCCGTGGTGGTTCCGGTTCCGGTGGAACCGGCGCTCGACTCCGCGGCGCGCGTGGAGGCCTGGGCGGATGACGTGGCCGGTTCGCTGCGTCGCGCGGGCGGGTGGCGTCCGGGGTGGTTGGCCTCGCTCGCAAGCTCGCTGGATGAGACGGCGCGGGCGGAGCGGGAGCAGGCGGCGCGGCGGCGGGTGGTGACGCAAGATGACGGCGAGTCCTCCAGCGAGGAGGACATGGGTTCGGCGTTGGGGTCCGGCCAGGCGTTGTTCGGCCGGGGGCACCTGGACTCACTGGGCGGCAGCGGGCTGGAGGCGGTCATCGCGCTCGACGAGGGCGACAACCCTCCCCGCCTCAACGAGTACATCTGGTGGTTCCTCGGCGCGGTGCTCGTGCTGGGCGGCTCGCTCATGGGCGTCCGCGAGGCGTGGCGGGCGCTGGGTGGAGTGCCCCGGCAGCTCATCGTTACGGGCGCGCTGCTGGGCTACCACGCGGCCTTCATCGGGCTGGGTGCGTTCCTGGCGCGGCGCTCTCGGTCCGCGGGGCGCGTGCTCGCGGGCATCGGGCTCGCACTGCTGCCGGTGGTGTTCATCGCGCTGTCGGCCCTGGTGGCGCTGATGCCCGCGGTGGGCGTTCCCGCCGCGTTCGGTGTCGCGGCCGTCGCGCTCCTTCCGCTGCGGGCAGCGGGACGGCTGTGGCGCGGGGCTTCCGCCACGTCCTTCGCGGTGGCGCTGTTCCCGTCGCTCCTGGCGGGGCTCCCGCTGATGGGTTGGGGCGACGCGCCCTGGCTGCGTACGCTGTGCGCGTTCGCGGGCGTGGTGGCGCTGGGGGCCTCGGTGTGGCGGGCGCGTGCGGGCACGGCTTCGTTCGCCGGGGTGGGTGCGGCGCTGTACGGCGCGCTCTGGCTGGCGGTCTTCTGCGTGGCGAGCGGCCCCTCCGGGTTCGATGCGCTGGAGCCGGGGGCGCCCCTGTTCGCGGGGCTCGTGCTGTGGGCGGTGGCGCTGGGCGCGGTGGTGGCGGCGGGAGCGTCCTCGGAGGCCGTCCGGGCGGCCCATCCCCGCGCGGCCCCGGTGTCCGAAACGCTGGCGCACGCGGTGGTCGCCAGCGGCGCGCTCGCGGGGGCGCTCGGCGCCTTCTCGGTCTTCCCGGGCGAGGACACCTGGGTGGATACGGCATCCGTCTGCGCGCCCGTGCTGGCCGCGCTCGTCTTCTTCTTGTTGGAGTTCCGCCGGCGGGCCCTGGTGCATCCGGCCGTCATGGCGGCGCTGCTCGCGGGGGCGTTGGTCGCGCGCGTGCAAGCACCGGACGTTCCGGCGTGGTGGTGCTTCGGCGTCGCGGCGGTGGCGGCCGGGTTGATTCTCCTGGCGCGCGTGACGTTCTCCGCTGTCGTGCGCAACCGGATGCTCGCGTGGGGTGTCGTCGTCTCGCTGGCGACGATGCCCGCGTTCTCCGTGCTGGCGTGGACGCAGGGGACGAACGCGCCCTGGCCCCAGGCGTACACGGGTGCGGTCATCGCGTTCGCGGCCCACTTCGCGGGGCGGTGGCGGTGGCGGGGCCTCCACTACCTGGGCGGTGTCGCGTTGCTCTTCGGGGCTCGCTCGGCCGTGGACGGGACTCCGTGGCTCGCGTCCAGTGCGGCGGACCTGGGCGTCTTCGCGCTCGCGGCGGTGCTCTATGGACTGGCTGGGCTCGCGCAGTCCGCGTGGATGGAGCGTCAGGGTCTGCGGGACGCGTTCCGGCCCCTGGAGGACCTGTCTCTTGTCATCGCCGCGCTCGGGGTGGCTCGGGCGCTGGGGGTCGCGCCCGTGTTGCCGGGTGCGCTCTCGGGTGTCGCGGTGCCCTTCTCGACGGTGCTTGCCTGCGTGCCCACGGCGGTGGCCACGGTGGTGCTGCTGCTGCGCGTCCGGCGCGATGGCAGCCGGCTCGTCGGCTTCCTGGCGGCCATGGGGCTCGCGCTCACGGTGTCGCAGGGCCTGGGCACGGTCTCCGACTTCACCTCGGCGCGGGCCGCGCTCGTGGCGGCGGGCCTGGGCTTCGGCTTCGCGCTGTTCGCGATGCTTCGCGGCCAGGGTCTCGACAAGATGAAGGGCCGGCGGCTGCTGGACGTCTTCCCGCTGCCTTTCGGTGCGCGGGGACGGCCGCTGTTCACGGATGGCTTCGCGGGCGCGGCGCTCGTGCAGGCGGTGCTCGCGGTCATCACGCTCGTCAACTGGATCGCCCTGCCAGACAGCGCCGAGCGTCCGGTGGCCCTGCTCGCGGGCGTACTGCTCACGGCTGGCGCGCTCCTGGCGTTCGTGTCGCGTGGCTTCGTGGCGTTCCAGCTGCGGGGTTCGGTGGTGACGCTCGCCCTGAGCGGCGGGTTCATCGCGCTCACCGGGGCCGTCAATCGCGCGGGCCGGCCGCTTCCGCCCGACGTGAGCGCGTGGCGCCTGCCGCTCATCGGCATCGCGCTGTGGTTCCTGGCGCTGGGCTTGCGGCGCGTGGGGCCGTGGGTGGCCCAGCGTCTGGAGAGACCCAAGCACGGGCCGCTGTACCACGCGGTGCCGCACCTGGGCGTGGCCGTGCTGGCCGTGCTGCTCCTGAAGTCCGCGCTCGTCGTGGGACTGCCGGCTCCGTCACGCGCGCTGGGCCTGGTGCCGCCGCTCCTGGTGCTGGGGCCGGCGCTGCTCACGGTCCTGCTCGCGGCCTCGTTCCGCTCGCGGGCCCTGGCGCATTGGGGACTCCTGCTGGGGATTCCCGGCGCCGCGCTCTGGGCCGCGCAACTGTCGCTGCTTGGAAGTCCGCTGGTGGCCCTGCTGCCTCCCGACGGGCAGTGGATCCGCGCCACGGCGGTGGACAGCGTCAGCCCGTCACTGGACTGGCTGCACCCGGCGGCCTGGATGCCTCCGGGCAGCAGCGAGTTCCTCCTGTGGCAGCAGGCGTTCGCCGGTATCGCCGCGGCCGGGCTCGTCTACGCGGTGTTCGCGGTCGCGGTGGCCCGGATGGACGCGGCCCGTGCGTTCTTCCGGCGGCTGCTGTCCCTGCGCACCGATGACACCTCGGGGCCCTTCCTCGATGCCCTGAGCCGGGAAACGCTCACCGCCGTGGTGCTCGTGGCGGTGGCGGCCTTCTTCCAGCCCGGCGTGCTGTCGGCGGACCTCGTCCTCGCTACCGGTGCAGTGCTGTTCGTGGGCGGCGCGCGGGCACGTGGGCGCGGCGTGGTGGGCCTGGGACTCCTGCTGCTCGTCCATGCATTGGCCCACCTGATGCCGCACCTCGAACCGTGGCCGGGCCCCACGCTGGCGCTGCTGGGGCTCGGGGTGGTGGTCGTCGCACCCTGGATCGCGAAGCGGCGGGGCCACGACGGGGGCCGCACGCGGCTGCGTGCCCATCTGGCCGTGATGCCCTACTTCATCGCGGCCACGGTGTATGCGCTGGCCGTCGAAGGGCACACTTCATCGACGATGGCGGTGCCCCTCCTCGTGTTGGAGATGATCTCGGGGCTCGCGGGCCAATGGATGATGTCCTTCGCCTTCCCCCTGACGCTGGGGCTCCTGTCGGCGGCGCTGCTCGTGGCGGCCTTCCAGTGGCGCGGGGCGCTCGCCGGGTTCATCGCGGGGCTCGGGACGATGGTCGTCGGAGGCGCCGTCGTCTCGATGGGGATGGTGTTCCTCGCATGGAGCCCCGACCCGGAGAGACCGACGTACCTGGAGCTCTTCACCAAGGCCGGCGACACGCTGGCGCTGGCCGCCGCGGGGAGCGCGCTGGCCCTCCACGTCGCTCGACGCGTGACGTCCCGCCGCCGGAGCGACGTCGCGGGAGGCATGGGCTGGGGCCGCGACCTGTGGCTGATGGCGAGCGCGGCGCTGCTCGCGGCCGTCGCCGTGGGAGGCCAGGCCTCCGAGGACGTGCTGCCCGTGGCGCTGGCGGCCATCGGGTTGGCCGTGGGCGTGTCCCTGCACGCCGCGTGGCGCGAGCACACGGGCCGCCATGTCTACTTCGTGCAAATGGCGGTGGTGGGCGTCTACGCGCTGGTGCGTGGGCTGTACGCGCAGGGACTCCGCCCCGAGCATGACGCCCTCTTCGCGCTGTCGCTGGGCTTCGTCCTCGTGGGCGTGACGGTGCTGGCGCGCAGGGCGGGCGTGCGTCCCGTGGAGCAGGCGACGCGGCGGTTCGCGGCACTGCTACCCATCGCGGTGGCGCTCATCCTCCCCCGCGACGCGACGGGCGATGCGGCCCTGTTCGCGGGAGGCTCCGGCCTGCTGTACGCGGCGCTGGGCGCGGTGGAGCGCAGCCGGATGTTCGGTGCATTCGCCGCGGCGGCCTGCAACCTGGCGCTGCTCATCGCCGCGCTCGCGTTCGGGCTGGAGGGGCTGGAGATCTACCTGGCACCGCTCGGGCTGCTGCTCCTGATGATGGGACAGCTCTTCACGTCCAGCCTCCCGCACGCGGCTCGCAACGCGGTGCGCATCCTGGGCGGACTGCTGCTCTATGTGCCCGCGGCGGCGAAGCTGACGGCCAGCATGGGCCAGTCCGAGGATGGCACGTATGCGATTGTCTTCGGCGCTGTCTGTCTTCTGGGGGTGGCCGTGGGCATGGCCCTGCGCATCCGCGCCTACCTGGCGCTGGGGACGTTGTTCCTGCTCCTGGACGTGGTGGCCAACCTGCTCGACGCGGGCTTGCGGGACCACCGCATCGGCTTCCTGGTGATGACGCTCACGGGCCTCACCATCGTCACCGGGCGCGTGATGGCGACCTTGAAGCGCCAGGAGTGGGACCTGCTGCTGCGGCGCGTGCGGGTCCAGCTGCGGGGCTGGGACTGACAGCGCCGTGCGGGGGGCGGACGGATTCCGTGCATCGATTTATGACCCGGGGTCTCATCGGAAGCGATGAACGCGCCCTTCCGAACCCTGCCGGTGTGCCTGTTCCTGCTCCTGTCCGCGCAAGGACAGGCCGCGCCGCCCGCTGCCGCCCCGAAGCCCGGGCCCGCCCGGTCCGTGAGCGGCCCGACCGACGCCGAGCGTTACGCGCGCCGGTGCCAATCCCAGACGGCCCAGCGCATCGCCCGGCCCCAGGGCACGATGCTGTGGGGAACCAAGCGCGGCTGGGATCCGGAGAAGCAGACAGAGGAGCGCACCAGCGTGCTCGTCTCCGTGGCGCTGGACGCGCCCCGGCAGGCGGAGGACGGGGTGACGGGCCTGCGCTTCGAAAATGGCCGGCTGTGGGCGGTCCCCCCACCAGAGACCCGGGCGACGGTGAGCGACGTGGTGGGCACCGTGCTCCAGGGCACCGCCAGCGACGGCAAGCCCGTGGAGGTGGCCATCTGCGGCGCGGAGCCCGCGGCGGACGACCCCACCCGCGTCTTCTACCGCATCGAAGCGTGGAACCCCGTGGCGCGCGAATGGGAGAACCCCTGCGTCGCGCTGGACCGCTCTCCCGCGCCTCGGGCGCTGGCGGTGGGCGGCGTGTGGGACGCGAGCGGCGCCCACGCCGACGCGGCGGACCGGGTCACCTTCGCGTGTGAGAACGGCGCCATCTCCAAGTGCATCCTCTGGGGCTACGCGCCCTGGGCCTCACGGGACGGGAAGTCGCTGGCCGGCCTCCACCAGGCGTGCACGCGGCTGGCCCGCGCGGACTACTGCGGCAACGGCCGGAGCCACACGCGCCAGGACACCACCATCGACATCTACGACCGGATGGGCGTGCTGGAGCGCGCGACGGAAGTCACGAGGGAGTGGGACCCGGCGAAGGGGTCCTTCGAAGCAGCCTGGGCTCCCGACGGCGCCACCTGCCTCTCCCGCACCCGCGACGGCCGCGCGCTGGACGTCATCCTCCAGGAGTGCCCCGGCCGGTTCCAGGCGGACACGGCGGACGCACGCGATGAGGGAGAGGTGTGCACGGTTCGCCGCGGCGACGTGAAGCCCGGGGCCACGCTGCTGCGCAACCTGTCCTATGGCCCTCCGAAGGCGGAGCCCGCGCGCGTGCAGTAGCTCAGCCTTCCGACGAGGGCTCGCGCTTCTCGTCGAGGAGCTGGCTGAGGGTCAGGTCCAGCTGGCTGTCCACGAAGGCGATGAAGCTCTGGAAGTCCTCCGTGGAGAGGCCCAGCTGTTCCTGCAGGCGGCGCCGGGTCTCCGTGTAGACCTGCTGCTGCACCCGCTTCAGCCAGCGGGAGATGGTGGACTGGTTGACGCGAAAGAGCGGCGCCATTTCATACGTGGAGAGCCGGTCGGCGAAGTGGAGGCGGAGCAGATGGCGGTCCTCGGCCGACAGCGTGGCAGCGGCTTCCCGCACGGCCTGACGGAAGGCCGCGTGGTGGCGGCGCTTCATCACGTCCAGCTCCGGATCCAGACCCTGCGCGGGCAGCGCCTTGAACAGCTCCTCCGCGTCGTCCCCCGTGGAAGGCTTCTCCTGCCCACGCAGCTTGTTGGTGATGCGGCTGGCGATGACGACCACCCAGCTCAAGAGGCCGCCACGCCCTGTGTAGTCCGCGATGGCGGGCGCGTGGCCCGCGTTGGCCACCAGGAGCTTCACGCCCACGCGCTGGCGGACCTCGTCGATCATCGAGTCGGGTTGGCGGAGACTCCGCAGCCGCTCCGGCAGCCGGGCCAGGTAGTGGCGTTCGAAGGCCTCCAGCGCCACGGAGTGGCCCTGGAGGCACGCGCACGCCAGGTACAGCTCCGGCAGGGACAGGGCGGAGACGAGCGGCGCGACGGGCGCGGTGGGGCTGGCCGGAGGGAGCCGCTCCGCGACATGGGTCACGAAGCGCTCGGCGGGCAGCGGAATGCCGGGCCAGCGGGCCTGCGCGTCCTCCCAGGCGTGCGTCAGCAGGGCGTCGAGTTCCGCGAGCGCTTCCGGCGAGGGGGCCACGAAGCGCGTCTTCGTGTGCGAGAGGAAGGTCGTGGCCAGTGCGGACACCTGGGACATGGCAACGCCATACCATGCCGCGCCCCGACCCGCCCCCCACGCGCGTCGCGCGCACGGTGCGGGGGGGCGTGTCCGCGTGTGTCATTGAACGCCGCGCGCCACGTGGCTAGCGTGAAGGTTCCCACTCCGTGAACGCGCCCCCTTCCAGCTGTCTGACCGACGACATCCTGGTCCAGCTCCTGGAGGATCAGCTGACGGACGAAGCGCTGGCGCAGGTGCACCGCCACGCCGCGGGGTGCAACGAGTGCCGGAGCATGCTGGCCACGCTCACGCCCGGCATCCAGCGCTCGTCCGTGGAGGACCCGGAGCCCTCGGACGAGAGGGAGACGGACCGGCTGCCGCCGCCGGAGCCGGAGCCCTGGACGCCGCCGCCGTCGTTCGATGCGTTCCGCCTGGAGCGCCCGCTGGGCCGGGGCGGGATGGGCATCGTCTACCTGGCGCACGACACGTCACTGGACCGGCGCGTGGCGGTGAAGTTCATGGCGGCGACGCAGCCGGATGAACGCTTCCGCGACCTGTTCACCACGGAGGCCCGGGCGCTCGCGCGGTTGCAACACACGAACATCGTCAGCGTGTTCAGCGTGGGCGCGGTGGACGGCCACCCGTACATCGTCTCCGAGTACGTCGTCGGCGAGACGCTCGCGGAGCTGCCCCTGCCGGTGCCGTGGCGCCGGGTGCTGTCCCTGGGCGTGGGCCTGGCGCGGGGGTTGGCTGCGGCGCACCGCCAGGGCGTCCTGCACCGCGACCTCAAGCCCTCCAACGCGCTCGTCACGCGCGAGGGCGAGGTGAAGCTGCTCGACTTCGGCCTCGCCGAGCGCGTCGAGGTGGGCGCGGAGCTGGCCTCGGGCTCGCCGCTGCTCGTGGGCACCCTGCCCTACCTGGCGCCGGAGGTGCTCACGGGAGGCCCGGCGTCCGCCCGCAGCGACCTGTATGCGCTGGGCCTCATCCTCCATGAGCTGTGCACGGGTCAGGTGCCCCGCCGCGCCTCGCGAAGGCCCGAGGACACCCCGACCCGCGCCGCGCTGGGCACGGAGGTGGACCCCGACTTCGCCGCCCTCATCCAGCGCTGTCTCGCGGTGGATCCGCTGGAGCGCTTCGGTTCGGCGGAGGCGCTGAGCGAATCCCTGGAGCAGTTGGAGCGCTCCATCGCGCCCGCGCCGCTGGCGGCCGGCAATCCCTATCGAGGGCTCGCGCCGTTCGCGGCCGAGCACCGGGCGCTCTTCTTCGGACGCGAGGGCGACATCCGCGCCGTGCTGGAGCGCCTGCGCACGCGGCCGCTGGTGCTCGTCGCTGGCGACTCCGGGACGGGCAAGTCCTCGCTGTGCCGCGCGGGCGTGCTGCCCCGGGTGGCGGCCGGAGACCTGGGCGACGGGCGCGAGCCGCACGTCGTCACGCTGTGGCCCGGCCACCGCCCGCTCGAAGCGCTGGCGGCGGCGCTCGCGCCGGTGTTGGGGCGAAGGGAGGCGGAGCTCGTCACCGCCCTCACGGACACGCCGGCCTGGCTGGGACAGGCGCTGCGCGAGACGCATGGACGCGGGCGGGGGCTGCTGCTCTTCGTCGACCAGTTGGAGGAGCTGCTCACCCTCGCCGACCCCGGCCAGGCGGCGCACTTCGCCCGACTCCTGGGAGAGCTGGCCCTGCCGTCGCCCGGAGTGCACGTGCTGCTGGCGGTGAGGGGCGACTTCCTCACGCGCCTGTGCGCGCTCCCGGGCCTGGGGGAAGAGGCGGAGCGGGCCCTCTACATCCTCCGGCCCCTGTCGCCGGAGGGCGTGCGCGAGGCCATCATCGGCCCGGCCCGTGCGCGAGGCGTGGCCTTCGAGTCGCCGGAGCTGGTGCGGACGCTCGTCGACTCCACGGCACATGGCGTGGGCAGCCTCCCGCTGCTCCAGTTCGCGCTCGCCGAGCTGTGGGAGCGCCGCGACGCCGCCCGGGGCCGCATCACGCGCTCGGCGCTGGAGGCGATGGGCGGCGTGGCCGGAGCGCTGTCCCGGCATGCGGACGGCGTGCTCGCGCGCATGAGCTCCGCGGAGCACGCGGCGGCGAGGCGGCTGTTGCTCCAGCTGGTGACGGCGGAGGGCACGCGCATCGAGCGCAGCGCGGAGGACCTCGCGGACGCCTCGGATGAAGTGTCCCGCGCGGCGCTGCGGGTGCTCGTCGAAGGCCGGCTGTTGCACACGCGCACGGTGAGCGGCCTGCCGCGCTGGGAGATTGCCCACGAGTCGCTCATCGCGAGCTGGGGCACGCTGCGCGACTGGCTGGACGACGACATCGGGCACCGGGTACTGCGCAAGCGCGTGGAGGCGGCCAGCGCGGAGTGGGACCGCCTGCGCCGCTCCAGCGAGGCCCTCTGGGGTCAGCGCCAGTTGGATGAGGTGCGGGTGCTGGAGCCCGTCACCCTGGGCGCCCGGGAGCAGGCCTTCCTCCGGGCATCCCACCGGGCCGTGCGCCGCGCGCGCTGGGGACGGGGCCTGACCGCGCTCGTGCTCGCGCTCGCCGTCCTCGCGTCCTACGTCGGCCTCCGGCTCCAGGCGTACCTGGAGGACTCGCGCTTCATCGCCGCGGAGCTGGGCACCGCGAAGGAAGCGCTGGCCTCGGGACGCACCCTCGCCGCGAGGGCGCTCGCGAACCGCGCGGAGTCGCTGGCCATGTTCGACGGCCGGACGCCCTCCTCGCTGGGCCCGGAGACCGCGACGGATGCCACGGGCCTGCGCAGCGCCGCGGAGAAGCGTTGGACGGAGACGCTCGCCTTGCGCGACCAGGCGGAAGCCGCCTTCACCCGCGCCAGCCGGAGCCTGGAGCGAGGCCTGGACCGAGACCGCCACCATCTCGACACGCGCCGGCTCATCGCGCAGGTCCTGGCCGAGCGCGTCCTCCTCGCGGAAGCGTTCCACCAGCGCCACGAGCGCGACGCATGGCTCCAGCGCCTGGAGCAGGAGGTGGACTCAGCGAAGGAGGGCGAGGCCTCCCTGCGGCGGTTCCGCGAGCCCGCGGAGCTGACGTTCGAAAGCACGCCACCGGGGGCCCGCGTGTCCATCACGCGCGTCCTCCGGAGCGACGGGCCGTTCCGCCGCCAAGCCGTTCCGGGCACCGGAGGCTCGCGCTTCGTCCTCCCGGAAGGTTCCTACCTGCTCCACGTCACGCAGCCGGGACGGGTGCCCATGGACGTCCCGGTGTTCCTCGGACACGGCGAGCGTGAAGCGTTGCGCCTCACGCTCCCCACCCAGGTGCCCGAAGGCTACGTCTACATCCCGCCGGGCTGCTTCCTCCTGGGCAGCGCCGAGCCGGAGGTGGTGCGCCGCTTCACCTTCAGCCCGCCCATGCATCGCTACTGCCTCACCGGCGGCTATCTGGTGGGCCGCGACGAGGTGACGTTCGGCGACTGGCTGACCTACCTGGAAGACCTGCCACCGGACGCGCCCGCGAGGCGGATCCTCGAACAGCCGCACTTCGGCGACGGAGGCACCATCACGCTGCGGTGGCGTCAGGGCACGGGCTGGGTCTTCACCTTCCACCGCACCCGCGAGGAGTTCCGCACCGCGAAGGAAGGCGAGCCCCTGCTCTACGCGGAGCGCACGCGGCACGCGAGCGTCGACTGGAAGCAGCTACCTCTGTCCGGCGTCTCCGCGCAGGACCTGGAGGGCTACTTCTACTGGCTCCACCGGACGAAGCGGCTGCCGGGAGCGCGCCTGTGCGGCCAGCACGAATGGGAGTACGCGGCCCGGGGCGCGGACGGCCGCCGCTATCCGCACGGCGACCAGCTCCAGCCTGACGACGCCAACATCGACGCGACATATGACCGGCGGCCGTTGGCCTTTGGCCCGGACGCGGTGGGAACGCATCCCGCGTCGGTGAGCCCGTTCGGCCTGCGGGACATGGCGGGCAACGCCTACGAGTTCACGCGCTCCGTGACGCCGGAGTTCGGCAGCGTCGTGCTCCGGGGAGGCTCCTGGTATTACGACTCGTTCGTCGCGGCGAGCGCCGACCTGTCCCCCGGTGACGCGACCGCGCGGGACGTCCGCATCGGCGTGCGCGTCTGTGCTTCGTTCGACCCGCGCTGAAAGAGCGGCTCAGCCAATCACATACACGCGGTTCTGGATGCCGTCCTCGGTGACATGGCGGTCCAGGCGCATCCCCAGCCGCTCCGCCACGCGGACGGACGCGGTGTTCTCCGGGTGGATGATGGCCACCAGGGGAACCCGCGGCAGGTGACGGGCCGCCAGCGCCAGCGCGACGCGAGACACCTCCGTGGCGTACCCGGAGCCCCAGGTCTCGGGCGTGAAGCGGTAGGCCAGGTTGAGCACGCGCTGGCCCTCCAGCTCCTTGTGGCGCAGGCCGCCCAGGCCCACGATGACGCCGGGCGCTTCCAGCCGCTCCACCAGCCAGTACCCCACGCCGTCGCGCGCCCAGTCCTCCAGCCAGATGCCCAGGATCCGCCGCGCGTCGTCCAGCGTCTGCATGTAGCCGCGGCGGCTGAACCGGTTCGTCGTTGGATCCGAGTGGAGGGTGAAGACCGCGTCCAGGTCGTTTTCGCGAACAGCGCGGAGCAGCAGCCGGTCGGTGGTCGTTCGTTCGAAGTGCTGAAACATGCCGGACAGCTTACGTGAACCAATCCCAGTCGATGTCGTCCGGAAGCGGAGACGGCGCACCGCGGCGCCGGGCGGAGATCTCCTCGCGCCAGGCAGCCCGCCCGCCCGGGAGCGGCCAGGCGCGCGAGACGGTTCCCCTGGGGTCGGGGGTGAAGTTGAGCAGCAGCATGCGGTTGACGCGGTCGACGGTCTCCGGCGTCGCGCCCGCGCGCAGCTGGAACTCCGCGCTGAACAGGGCGCCCTCTTCGCGGACAGTGCTCGCGGTATTCCGCGGGGTGACGAAGGGCCACAGCCCCAGCAGCGGTGGCTCCACGCCTTCGAGCAGCGCCGCGTGCAGCCGGTCATGGCCATCCAGCACCAGCCACTTCGCCAGGATGTCCACGTAGAGCAGCAGCACGGGCGGCAACGTCCCGTCCCGTGCGCGCTTGCGCCAGCTCTTCACGCGTCCATCCTCCGCTGAAGAGGGCGCGCGCAGTCCGAGCACGACACCCGGAGTGTGTTCGGTCCGCGCGTCCCACCAGTCCTCATTCCAGGCGTGGAGGAACCGCGTCACGGCGGACAGCGAGTGCGGCGGCATCGGCGGCTGACCGAAGCCCCATTCCATGGGGGAGACAGGATGCCGCTCCGACTTCTCCGCGGCGATGGCGCGCACGGGGCGCAGACACCAGGATCCGGCGTGGAGCACCGACAGTGGGGACTCCACGAGCGCACGCGCCACCCGCCACGCCCAGGCCTCCCACCAGGGCCCGGTGCCTGGCGCGGCCTCCACGGCCCGGACCTCGGGCGCGGACAGGGCCGGCATGACCTGGGGAACAGGGGCCGTTCCCCGGAGGAACGCAGCGCGGTCCCAGTAGGAATCGATGCAGGCCCAGAGCAGTGTCTGTCCCGCGCCGCGCAACCGGATGCGGTAGTCGGGAGCCGCCTCCAGGTGCACGGCGGGCCGCCGCGCCCAGCGGCCCGTGGCGGGGACGTGCAGCAGCAGACCGGGGCCAGGGGTTTCCAGTCCCCAGCTCCGGGTGTCATCGGCGACGATGGAGACTCCCGCGTTCATGCGCCGCGCTCCTTCAGATGCCCGGCTCACACGGGCTGCTGGAGCGTAACCGACCGCACGCCAGGCATGCGGCCGTGCACGAACGCCTGCCTCCCCCTGCCGCCCCGCGCGGGCCGCCTCCATCTTGGAGGCAGGAGGTGATTCGCGATGGCGGACAAGATTCTCGAGAAGCAGCACGAGCACGAACGCGAGCAGGAGCGCGAGCGGCTGCGCGAGCAGGAGCAGAAGGACCTGGCGGTGGAGTCGCATCGCGGCGCCCGTCCCCTGGAGGGCTACGCGGGAGGCCACACCACGTGGACCGGCGACCAGGACGATGAGGCCGCGGCCCGCGTGCACGCAGGTGACGCCGAGGCCTCCCAGGAGGCCAGTGAGCGGCAGGCCCGCCTGGAGCCGCCCGAGCCCGACGCCGAGGACGACGTCGGCCTCCGCCGCGAATAGCCGCCCTCCGCGGGCTTCCACACCCCAGCGCGCCGCGGACCGCCAGGGTCAGGGCGCGCAGTAACGCACGGACTGGAGGGTATGGGTTTCTGCCGGCGTGTTGGTGGCGGTCATCAGGAGCGCCCCCATCCAGTGTCCGGGGAGTTCCTGCATCAGCACCCATTGCGAGAAGCGGTGCAGGGGCATGGGGCCAGGTCCCGGGCTCCAGTCCGTCGCGATGCCGTTCGGTCCCAGGGCCCAGAACCGGCCTTCCCAGTTGAAGAGAGAATCGTCCGTCTTCTCAGGCGACACATAGTGCACGGCGAGCCAGGCCATCTGGAGCCCGCGCGAAGTCATGGTGGCACCGAACCACGGCGTGTCTCCCTCGCTCGCGGTGGCGAGCGTTGCCGGAACGCCTCCGGTGAAGAGGGACCGGACCTGCTTGAGCTGATGAGGACGGGCCGACGTCTCACGATAGAGCAGCAGTGGCTCACCGGGTGATCCGCCTGCCCCTGGAGCCGAGCTCAGCAACAGGGCCGTGGGCGAATTCCCCACGTCGAGCGCTCGCTCCTCGCTCCTGACCGCCAGCTCCGGGTCTTGATGCCAGAGCCGGATGCGTGACAGCGCCTCCGGACCGTGGTCCTCCACCACCATCACCAGGAACCCTCCATCCCCGAGCGCCAGCGCGGCCGGAGTGGAGAGAAGGACGTGTTCCTGTGTCCTGAAGAGGATCCAGGGTCCGCTCAACCGCTTTCCGTCCGCATCCACGACCAGCCCCTGCGTCTCCCTGTAATCCTCCGTCCCCACGTTCCACACCACCGCGAGCCGCTGCCCGTCCAGGGACACGGCCACCCCCGCGTGGACCGGGAACTGGGGGTAGTCGAGAATGACGACGCCTCCCGGAGGGCCCACGGGATTGCCCTGCTCGTCGAGCTGAACGAGGCGTCCTTGCGAGACGGCGGACGGGCTCATGTACCGGCCCACATAGACAAGCGCCGGTCCGCGCGAGGTCCGAACCAGGCGGACCGACGTGACCGGATCAACGCCGGGCGCCACGGGCACCTGCGTCGTGGCCTGCAGCGCCAGGGATTCATCGAGACGACGGATCTGGACCGTGTCCTGTCCCGCCACGGACACCACGAGGGAGCCCCCTGCCACGGGCAGGCTGTCCACGAGGCCTCCGGTCGGGGGCGTCCCCAGGGGAGCGACCTCCGCCCAGGTGGCCGGATCCGTCACGCCGTCACAGTCGTTGTCCAGACCGTCGCAGCGCGTCTCCGCCGCCTCGTAGTCCGCGCCGTAGGAGCGCGCCGTGCACACGGGCTCATAGGCGCCGTCCACCATCGCCCGCTTCGCCCCCGCGCACACGCCATGGGTCTTCTCACAGGGCAGGGCTTCCGCCACGCCACTGTCCACCGTCCCCGCGTCGTCCGTGACGCCTGCGTCGACGGTGACGCCGGCATCCACTTCCGTGCCGGCATCCGGTGGCGTCGTGGACGAATCACAGCCCGCGAGCAGCAGGGCCATCACCAACGACACGGGTCCCAACGACATCATTCGCGAATGCATGGTCCCTCGCATCAAGGCGCGCAGTAGCGCAGCGAACGCAGGGTGTAGGTCCGGGGAGTGTCCGTGGCGGTCATCGTGAGCGCCCCCAGCTGATGCCCCGCCAGCTCATGCAGCCTCACCCATGACGAGGTGCCGTTCATGGGCATGGACTCAGTGCCGGGAGTCCAATCCTTCACGACGCCGGTCGCGCTCCGCCCCCAGAGCCGCCCTTCGACACCGAAGGCGGCATCCCCGCCGGGGTTGGAAACGAAGAGCATGGAGAGCCACGCCAGCTGGAGTCCCCGAGAGGTCATCGTCGCGCCGAACAGGGCGGTCTGGCTCTGCTTCGTCGCGGTCAGGCTCTCCGCCATGCCCTGGTTGAAGAGGGACCGCGCCTGGAAGAACTGGGGAGTGAGTCCATTCGGCTCCCGGTAGAGCAGCGTCGGCTCGCCCGCGCCGCCCTCTTCCAGGGGAGCCGCCAGCATCAGCCTGGGAGCAGCCGCGTACTTCACGGTGAGGATGCGCTCGTCCCCCACGGACAGGAGCTCGCGGTCGTAACGCTGCAGCCAGACGCGCGTGTCATCGAACGAGCCCGCCTTGTTCTCGTTCGCCTTCACCAGGAACCCGCCATCCCCCAGGGCCAGCACCTCCGCCGCGGAGAGATCCAGCGAGTCCGACCGGTGCAGCACACGGGGAGCCGCCAGGACCTGGCCGGCGGGGTCCACGGTCATGCCCTGCACCTCGCGGGCACCGGCGAGTTCCCACGTCCAGATCACCGCGAGCCGCTCGCCATCCAGGGAGGGGGCCACGTGTCCATTCGCCCAGGTGTAGGGCCCTTCGAAGAGGACGACGCTCTCTCCGACGGGAGCGCCCAGCTCATCCAGTTGCACGAGACTCCCCCGGGTGAAGTAGCTCGGCTCTGAGTACACGACGATGGAGAAGAGCGCCGGCCCGCGAGCGGTCCGCAACAGCTGGGTCCTCGACACGCGAATGGGCGCGGGCGACAGCGGCAGGGTCGCCGAGCCCTTCAGGGTCAGGGACGCATCGAGCCGGAGCATCTCGATGGCCGACAGGCCGTTGGAGGAGACGAACAGGAAGCCCCCTTCCACGGGAAGGCTGTCCGCCCATCGGTCATCAGGAGCCCACTGCAACGGCGCGGCATCCGCCCACGTCGTTGGATCCGACACACCGTCGCAGTCGTTGTCCAGGCCGTCGCAGCGCATCTCCGACGACTCGTAGTCCGCGCCATAGGAGCGCGCCGTGCACACGGGCTCATAGGCCCCGTCCACCCACGCCCGCTTCGCTCCCGCGCACACGCCCTGGGTCTTCTCGCAGGGCGCGCCCTTCGGGACGCCGCTGTCCACCGTTCCCGCGTCCGCGACACCCGCGTCGCCGGTGGTGCCCGCATCCGTCCCGGCATCCACCTGCGTGCCGGCATCCTGCTCGGGGCCCGACGGGCTCGTGGAGGATCCACAGCCCGAAACCAGCAGGGCCACCATCAACGACAGGCTTCCCCACAACCCGCCCCACGACGTCATCCGCGATTGCATGTTCCCCTCTTCGTGCTGCCCTGATCCGACAGGTCCCAGTGCCCAAACGGTATCACGCACCCCCGCGCAGCACCGTGAGCCCCCGCAGGAAGTCCTCCGGCAGCGGCGACTCCACCTGGATGAGCTGGCCCGTCGCGGAGGACGGCACTTCCAGCCGCCACGCGTGCAGGGCCTGCCGCCCCACCGCGAGCGCCGCCGGATGCTTGCGCGCCTCCTCCGTGCCGTAGAGCGAATCCCCCAGGACCGGGAACCCGGCCTCCGACAGCTGCACGCGGATCTGATGCGTGCGCCCCGTGTCCAGGTCGATGTCCAGGAGCGCCCCCTCCCGGAACCGCTCGCGCACCGTGAATGTCAGTGCCGCCCGGCGAGCGGAGGGCACACGGGTCGTGAAGCGGCGCGGATCCTTCGGGTCCCTCGCGTACGGTCCTTCCAGGTGCCCCGTGTCCGGCGGACGGCCCAGCACCAGCGCTTGGTAGCGCTTGTCCACGCGCTTCTCCTGGAACGCCTTCAGGAGCGCAGCCACCGCGTCATCCGTCCGGGCCAATGCCAGACATCCGCTCGTCTCGCGATCCAACCGGTGCACCACGCCCGGCTGGACCACGCCCTCCACGTCGAGCGGCGGACACCGCGCCGCGAGCAGCCCCACCACCGACGCCGCCCGCCCCTCCGGCTCCACCACCAGCCCCGGCGGTTTGGCCACGATGACGAGCGCCGCGTCGTCGTACAGCACCGGCAGCTCCGGGCCTTCCAATGAAGCATGCGGCGACGGCCGGGGCTCCGGCGTCTCCAGGGTGAGCTCCTCGCCGCCCCACAGCTTGCGCGTGGCCTGCGCCTTCTTGCCCCGGATGCGCACGCGCCCTGCGTCCAGCATCGCTCGGGCCCGCTCCGGCGTGAGGCCCGGGACGTGCTTCGTCAAGAACCGGTCGAGCCGCTCGCCGGCAATCTCCCGGGGAACCACGAGAACCTTGAGCCGCGTCATGTCTTTCCCCGTCTCCCAAGGCAGCCAGGGAGTCAACCACCGTGTAGGCGTGCGCCCACCGAGCATGCGTCAGGGACGCGCTGTAGAAAGAGTGTCTCCGTGGCCACCTCCCTGTTCTCCCGTTCGGGCTCCGCCCGAGCCCTGTCTCATCGCGACTTCACCCTTCTCTGGCTGGGCACGCTCGTGTCCAACATCGGCACGTGGATGGAGTCCGTGGCCCTGGGGGTCTACGTCACGCAGGTGACGGGCCAGGCCGCATGGACGGGCGGAGTCGCCGCGCTGACGCACCTGCCCTCGTTGGTGCTCGCGCCCCTGGGTGGCGCGCTCGCGGACCGCTTCGACCGGCGCACCTTCATGGCCGTGTGCGTGTGCATGCAGGCGCTGCTGGCCGCGCTGCTCACGGTGCTGGCCGGCACGGACAACCTGTCGGTGCCGTGGGTGGCGGTCCTCTCGCTGCTCAACGGCGCGTTCAGCACGCTGGTCATCCCGTGCGCCACGGCGCTCACCGTGGCGGTGGTGCCCTCGGAGGACCTGCACAACGCGCTCAGCCTGGACTCGGCGCAGTTCAACCTGGGCCGCATCATCGGGCCCGTGCTGGCCGCGCTCGTGCTGACGAAGGTGGGCATCGAGGGGGCGCTGTTCGTCAACACGCTGTCCTTCCTCGCCGTGCTGCTGGCGCTCGCGGGGATGCGCGGCACGTCGAGCACCCTGCCCTCCAAGGTGGAGGCGCTGTGGGACGGCATCATGCGCGGCGTGCGGCTGGCGTGGACGGATCCGGGCATCGCGCTCGCGCTGGGCTCCGGGGCGTTGGTGGGTTTGCTCATCTCCCCCTTCGTGGGCCTGGTGCCGGTGTTCGCGTTGAAGGTGCTGGGTGGGGATGCGACCACCACGTCCATGCTGCTCACGGCGCAGGGGACGGGCGCGGTCATCGCGGCGTTCGGCTCCGGAGCCCTCGTCGCGAGGATGGGGCGGCAGGCCTTCCTGGAGGCGGCGCTGCTGCTCGTGGGGCTGTGCTCCGCCGCGTACTGGCTGTCACCGTCGCTGCCAGTGGCCCTGGTGACGCTGTTCATCCTGGGCGCGGTGTACCTGGTCGCCTTCACGGGCCTGAAGACGGTGTGCCAGGCACGCACGCCGCCGGAGCTGCAGGCGCGCGTGAGCAGCCTGTTCCTGCTCCTGGTGAACGCGGGCTACATCCTGGGCGTCTGGGGACAGGGCGCGCTGTCGGACCGGGTGGGCGTGCGGCCCATCACCGCGGGCTGTGCCCTGCTCTTCTTCGGCATCGTGGTGGGGATGCGGACCCTGCGTGCCCGGGGTCTGGCCGCGCTGGGCACCTGAGCCTTCAGCCTCCCGAGGTCCCCTTCACCGGCAGGAGCGCCAGCACGCGAGCGAGCACCGCGACGCCCTCCTCGTACTCCGGCAGGTCGATGTGCTCGTTGGGCGTGTGGTCCAACGCCGCGTCGCCGGGGCCATACGCCACCGTGGGCACGGCCCACGTGGAGGCCACGGTGTTCCAGTCGGACGTGCCCGTCTTCAGGCGCAGCGTGGGCTTCACGCCGCGCTCGCGGATGGCCTGTTTGAAGACGCGGGAGAGCGCGTCGTTGCCATTGGTGGACACGGCGTTCTTCCGAGCCACGGTGCGCACCGTCACGGTGGGCACGGTGGCCAGCGCCGCGAGCAGTGCCTCGGTGTCCGTGGACGGGCCGGTGCGGATGCTCACGGCGGCCGTGGCCCATTCCTCCGTCTCCGTGGCGCCGGTGTGGAAGGCGTTGAGGGAGGGAAGGTTCTGCTCGAAGAGGGACGGGCGCTCGCGGTTCCAGTCGTCACACAGGCGCTTGAGTGCGTTCCACGCGTCGATGACGTGCTCGGCTGCGGCGCGGTAGTCGCGGCTCGCGGTGTGGCGGCGGCTGGCGCGGTGCTCCAGGTCCAGGCGCAGCAGTCCCTTGTAGCCGATGGTCACCGCGTGCGCGCCGCTGGGCTCGCCGTTGATGACGAAGTCCGGGGCGTACTGGTCGCGCACATGAAGGGCGCCTCGAGTGATGGCGACCTCCTCCTCCACGCAGCCCAGGAGCAGGAACTGCTTGCCGGCGCGCTCCGAGTCGTCCAGCAGCTCCACGGCTTCAATGAACGCGCACAGCGGGCCCTTCGCGTCCACCGCGCCCCGGCCGTAGAGCTTCTGTCCCTCCAGCCGCACGGGCACTTCTCCGGGCACGGTGTCGATGTGGCCCAGGAACGCGATGACGGTGTCCCCGTCCCCGTAGCGAGCGACGGCGTTGCCCACGGCGTCGGTGTGCGCCCGCCAACCGCGCGTGCCCAGCCGCTCCACCAGCGCTCCAGCGAAGGAGGCCTCCTCGTGGCTGGGGCTGTACTGCTCCACCATCCACCGCAACAAGTCGACGCCTGGCTCACGCGCCCGCATCCGCCCTGCCTCCATCGCGAAGGGTGAACTTCGTGCCGCCCGCCTCCTCCAGCGCGGAGAACACCGGCCGTGCCACGCGCGACGCGCTCACGTACGCGGAAGGGACTCCGCCCTGCAGCGCCCGGCGCACGGCCTCCAGCTTGTAGCGCATGCGCCCGCCCGCCAGCGGCATGCAGCCCTCCACGTCGTCGCTGGAGCGCACCAGCGAAGCGGGGTCCTTTGGATCCGCGAGCAGCCCCGGCACGTTGGAGAGGATGACCAGGGCCTTCGCGCCCAGCGCCGCCGAGATGGATGACGCCACGTGGTCCGCGTCCACGTTCACGAGCACGCCGTCCTCCGTCACCGCGGGAGGACACACGACGGGCACATAGCCGCCATCCAGCAGCGTGCCCAGGAGCGCCGCGTTCACCGAGGACACCTCACCGGCCAGATGTTCGCGGTCGATGCGCATCCGCCCGTCGGCGTCCTGCAACTTGAGCGGAGGCCGGCGACGCGCGGTGAGCACGCGGCCGTCCGCACCGCACAGGCCCAGCGCGGTGACGCCCTTCGCGAGCAGCGCCAGCACCACGGCCTTGTTGACCTCGCCCACCCACGCCATGGTGAGCGCGCGCAGCGTGGGCGCGTAGGTGAGGCGCACGACGTTGCCGTTCGCGGTGGTGGCCTCCGGGCGCGCCATGCCCAGCGAGCCCAGGAGCCGCTCACCCGCCTCCGAGCCTCCGTTGACGACGACGACGCGTTCACCCTGGCGGACGAGCTCTACGATGTCCGAGCAGACGTTCTCCAGGTCCACGCCCGCCGCGCCGCCAATCTTCACGACGACGGGACGGCGGGGCGAGGCGTCGGGGGTGGCGCTCATCCGATGACGCTCGCGCCACCGTCCACGAGTTGCACGGTGCCGGTGATGAAGGAAGCGCGCACACTGGCAAGGAACACGGCAGCCGCGGCGAACTCCTCCGGGAGCCCCACGCGCTTGAGCGGAATGTGCGCGCCCATGGCACGAAGGCCCGCCTCCACGTCACCCGCATTACCCGCGGTGCGCTCCACCGGAGGCGTGCGCATGTAGCCCGGCGCCAGCACGTTGACGGTGATGCCGGCGTCACCCAACTCCTGCACCAGCGCGGCGGAGAAGCCGACGATGCCCATGCGAGCGAAGCCGGACAGCGCGAAGCGGGCCACCGGCCGGTGCACCGTCTCCGAGGTGATGAACAGCAGGCGTCCCCATCCGGCCTTCTTCAGGTGCGGGAGCGCCGCGAGCGCCAGGGAGATGGGCGGAAGCAGCACCGCGTCCGAAGCGCTCCGGTACGCATCCACGCCGAAGGTGGAGGCCGCACCCGGAGGAGGACCGCCACTGTTGGTGACGACGACGTGCAGCGCGCCCAGCTTCGCCACCACATCATCCACCCAGCGGCGCACGTCCGCGTCGTCCTTCACGTCCACGCGAGTCGCCAGCACCCGGCCGCCCCGGGCCACGGACTTGAGCCGAGCCTCCGCCTGGGCCAGCCGGTCCGAGTCCCGAGCACCGATGGCGACATGCGCGCCCTCCTTCGCCAGCTCCTCCGCGACAGCGAGCCCCAGCCCGCTGGAGCCACCAGCGACGAGCGCGACCTTGTTGGCGAGTCCCAGTTCCATCCGCGTCCCTCCAGAAGTTGGCGCACGGTCGCCGCCAAACGAGCACACCCCACGTCACTGAACCGCACCTGCGCGGGTCGAGGCATTCCAACCCAGCCCCGCCCGACATCCGCTCCGCCGACCGCACCACGACC
>NZ_RAWR01000340.1:0-7114 GCF_003986945.1 Corallococcus sp. AB018
AGCCCCACCCGGCCGGACGGCCAGGGCCCCTTCACCCCTCTTCCAGGCCTGCCATACGGCCAGTCATTTCTTCCCCCACGATTCGGTCGAGTCCGTAACTTCTTCAGACGTCACCGCCGACCCACCGCGAAAGTGCCCGGAATTCCCGGGAGCGGCGGGCAGGCACGCGGTTCGCAATAGCGATGGAGTGTCGAGGAACCGAACCCGTGTCCCAGTCTTCCGCAAGAAATCGCCTGGTCCTGCCCTACCGCGTCCACTACGCACCGCCCGCGTGGCGGGAGGTGGGGCGGATGTCGTCCGAGGCCTTCGAGGCCCTGCAACAGACCCTGGCGCGGCTGGCGGAGCGGACGAAGTCGCACGACTCGGTGGCGGGACCCGCGCGGCACCGCGTGGAGGGCCACGACCTGGAGCTCGTCTACGAGAAGGACCCTCGCGCCAGCACGCTCACGCTGCTCGCGGTGACGCGGCTGGGCTGACGCACGAAGGGCCCTCGTTCGCGCGAGGCCCCCGGCTTCAGGCGATCCGGCCGGACAGCCGGCCCACGGTGGCCAGCAGCTCGTCCGGGACGATGGGCTTCTTCAGCAGGCCGCCCGTGTCAGGCAGCGCCTCCGCCCCCACGCCCGACAGCAGCAGCACCGGCACGGCCTTCAGCCGGGGCCAGTCCGCGCGCAGGTGGCGCAGGAACTCCGGGCCGTCCATCACCGGCATCCTCAGGTCCAGCAGGATGAGGCTCGGCGGGGGCAGGTGCTGGAGCTCGTCCAGGGCCTCTTGGCCATTGGCGGCGACGGCCACCTCGTAGCCGTCGGCTTCCAGGATTTCGGCGATGGCGGCGCGAGCATCCTCGTCGTCCTCCACCACCAGCACGGGCTTGTGCGGCGCGGGCTGAACCATGTCCCGCAGCATAGAGACCCCCTCCCCCACACGGACACGCCTTCCCGGAATACCACGACAACTGGTGGACAGATGGCTACCCTGGAGGATGACCCCCTTGGGGCCGGAGCGGCCACTCTGGGAGGTTCGGGGGGCATGCTGACGCTGCCCGTCTACCTGGAGCTGGGCGCGGTGGGGCTGGGGGCCCTGTCGGGGGCGCTGCACGCGCTGCGGAGGGAGCTGGACGCCATGGCGGTGTTGGCCCTCTCCATCTGCACCAGCGTGGGGGGCGGCATGCTGCGCGACGTGCTGCTCGGGCAAACGCCCGCGGCACTGCGCTCTTCGCGCTACCTGCTGGCGGTGGGCGCTTGCGCGGTGCTGGCCGTCCTCTTCGCGCCGTGGCTGGCCCGGCTGCACCGGGCGCTGGACGTGGTGGACGCGCTGCTGTTGGGCATGTGGGTGGTGCTGGGGCTGGAGAAGGCGCTCGCGTTCCAGCTGCCCCTGCCGTCCGCGGTGTTCCTGGGGGTCGTCACCTCCGTGGGCGGCGGCGTCATCCGGGACGTGCTCCTGGGCGAGCGCACCGCGCTGGTGTCTCCCGGCGAGCTGTATGCCACCGTCGCGCTGCTGTGCGGCCTGCTCTACGTCGCGCTCGCGGTGGGCCTGAAGCTGCCCGCGCCCCTGGCGGAGGCCGCCGCCATCGCCGGGGCCAGCCTGCTGCGCCTCACCGCCATGTGGCGCCGGTGGCGGCTGCCGCACCGGTTCGACCTGCTCCAGCTGCTGGACCGGATCCAGGCCCGCCGCCCGCGCGGACCGCCCTGAGGCTGGAGCCGCGCCTCCGGAATATCTTTTGGACAGAAACGAACTTTCCGGTCCAGAATTCTCCGACAGGTGCCCGCAACCCCGTTAGGACCGCGGATCATTTCGGAGGGGAAGCAGGCTCGCAAACGTGTGCTCCCTCACGGGTCTGTCCCACCAGGGGGGCCCGGGGGGTTAGCGGGGCCTGGAGCCCCTTCCTACCTTGGGCCGACCATGTCGCTGAGGAGCCAGGAACAGGGGAGTGCCCGCGTCCGCCAGGCCGTGTCGTGGAAGGCCCGGGCGTGGCGGGAGCTGGAGGCGGGGCGTGAGCGCATCCAGGCGATGCTCGCGCCGCTGCCGGAAGCGGAGTTGATGCGGCAGCACTCGCCGCTCATGTCCCCGCTCGTCTGGGACGTGGCCCACGTGGCCAACTACGAGGAGCAGTGGCTGTTGCGCGCGCTGGGGGCTCCGGCCTTCACCGACCCTGCGTTCGACGCCATCTACGACGCCTTCCGCCACCCGCGAAACACGCGCTCCACGCTGCCCCTGCTGGAGCCGGAGGCCGCCTGGGCCTACGCCACCCGCGTGCGCGAGGCGGTGGGCGCGCACCTGGAGACGCTGCCCGAGGACAGCGCGGATCCGCTGCTCCACGGCGGCTTCGCCTTCGGCATGGTGGCGCAGCACGAGCAGCAGCACGCGGAGACGCTGGCCGCCACGCTGCAGCTGATGACGCACGTGGAGTACCACCCGGTGGAGGCCCTGCGCCCCCAGCCCGGCGCGGTGCCACAGCACGAGGTCTTCATCCCCGGCGGCCCGGTGCACCTGGGCGGCGACGACCCGTGGGCCTACGACAACGAGCGCCCCCGTCACGTCGTGGACGTGGCGCCCTTCCTCCTGGACGCGCACCCCGTCACCACGGGGGACTTCCTCGTGTTCGTGGAGTCCGGCGGCTACGAGGATCCGCGCTGGTGGGACCCCAAGGGCTTCGCGTGGATCCAGGCGGAGAAGATCCGTCACCCGCTCTTCTGGAGTCCGCAGGGCCACCACGTCTGGCTGCGCCGCCGCTTCGGCACGGTGGAGCGTCTGCCCAAGGACGAACCCGTGCAGCACGTGTCCTGGTACGAGGCGGACGCGTACGCGCGCTGGGCCGGCAAGCGCCTGCCCACGGAATCCGAGTGGGAGAAGGCCGCGCAGGGCAGTGACGGCGTCACTCGCGCACACCCCTGGGGGGACGCAGCGCCCACGGACGCGCACGCCAACCTGGGCGGGACGCGCTGGGGGCCGTCGCCCGTGGGCAGCCACCCTTCGGGCCGCAGCGCGGACGGCGTCTGGGGCTTGCTGGGCGACGTCTGGGAATGGACCGCCAGCGACTTCCAACCGTACGCGGGCTTCCAGGCCTTTCCGTACCGCGAGTACTCGGAGGTCTTCTTTGGAGACACGTCCAAGGTGCTGCGCGGCGGCGCCTGGGCGAGCGCGCCGGTGGCGGTGCGCAACAGCTTCCGCAACTGGGACTTCCCCATCCGCCGGCAGATCTTCGCCGGCTTCCGCTGTGCACGCGACGTGAAGTGAGGGTCACATGAGGATGAGGTCGGAGCAGGGTGAGGCACGCGTCGCGGAGGGCTACTCGGCGCCAGGCGTGAAGGTGGACGTGCACGTGCAACCCGGGGACGCGCGGCGTTCGCTGCGCGCGGAGGTGCTGGAGGGGCTCTGCCATGGGCCCAAGGAGCTGAGCCCCAAGTGGCTCTACGACGAGCGCGGCAGCCAGCTCTTCGACGACATCACCCGCCTGCCGGAGTACTACCCCACGCGCCGCGAGCGCGAGATTCTGCGCGCCCACGCGGACGACGTGGCCCGGCTGAGCGGCGCGGACACGCTGGTGGAATTGGGCAGCGGCACCAGTGAGAAGACGCGCCTCCTGCTGGACGCGATGGACGCGGCCGGACAGCTCAAGCGCTTCGTGCCCTTCGACGTGAGCGAGGCCTTCCTGCGCAAGGCCGCGGAGGGACTCGCTCGCGAGTACCCGCGCATCGCCGTGCACGCGGTGGTGGGCGACTTCGAGCAGCACCTGGGCCGCATCCCAGGCGGCGGCCGGCGGCTCGTCGCCTTCCTGGGCGGCACCATCGGCAACCTGAAGCCCGCGCAGCGCGCGCTGTTCCTGCGCGAGCTGGCGTCCGGACTGGAGCCCGGTGACGGACTGCTGCTGGGCACGGACCTGATCAAGGACCGCGAGCGCCTGTTCGCCGCCTACAACGACAGCGCGGGCGTGACGGCGGACTTCAACCGCAACGTGCTGCGCGTGCTCAACCGCGAGCTGAACGCGGACTTCGACCCGGAGGCCTTCGAGCACCTGGCCCCGTTCGACGAAGCGAACAAGTGGATCGAGATGCGGCTCATCTCACGCAAGGCCCAGTCCGTGTGGCTGAAGGACCTGGAGCGGCGCGTGGAGTTCGCGGAAGGCGAATGTCTGCGCACGGAGGTGAGCTGCAAGTTCTGTCGCGAGCAGGTGCAGGCGGAGCTTGGCGACGCTGGCCTCGACCTGGCCGCGTGGTGGACGGACGCGGACGGAGACTTCGCGCTGTCGCTGGCGATGAAGCGCTGAGCGGGAGACCGCTTTCAGCGGGGGCCGCCCGGCGCTGCTTCAGGAGCGCCGGGTCAGGGCCCGAATCCAGACGGTGACGACGGGTGCGACGGAGCGGCCTAGCGGCGGCGCGGAGGATCGCGGCGCACGGGCACCGGCACCGGAGCCGGCTGCTGCGCCGGGCGGGTCCACGCGGCCCAGAGCGCTGCGGCCGCGGTGATGACCAGTCCCCCCGCCGCTGCTAGCTGCTCACCCAGGGGCCCGATCTCCACGACGGCCAGGGGGAGGGGAAGCATCTCGGTGAGCGTCATGCGCGGACTCCTTACGAGGGGCACAGCGTGAAGACCCGGGGCGGGCGGGCGCTCGGCACAGGTCGGGAGGCTAAGGTTAGGAAGTCGGACGGCTTTCGGGAAGTCCCGGAGACTCCAGCTGACAGTACGTGGACGGAATTGCACCCCGGGCCGGGCCCGAAGTCCATCCCCTGCCAGTCGCAGCCACCAGAAACATCACGCTCCTCACGTAATGGGGACACCCGGGCCGCGCAGGACGTTCCCGGGTTCCCCTCCGGTGCCGCTTATCGGGCGTCCGGGTGGCGCTTCTTCCACTCCACCTTCATGCAGTGGTCCTGCACCACGCGGATGCCCGCGCGCGCCAGCCGCTCGGCCGCGGCGTCGTTGCGGATGCCCAGCTGGAACCATACGGCATACGGCTTCTTCTCCAGCATGCCGTCCACGTGCGCGGTGATGTCGTCCGGCCGCAGGAACACCTGCACCACGTCCACCTCGCCGGGCACGTCCTTCACCGACGCGGAGATGGGCTCGCCCAGGATGCTCCCCTGCTCGCCGTGCGTGGGCACGGGCAGCACGGTGAAGCCGTGGTCCTTGAGGAACTTCGGGATGGCGTGCGCGGGCTTGTCCGCCTGCGCTTCCGGACGAATGCCCAGCACGGCGATGCGCTTGGTGCGCGCGAGCAGCTCGCCAATGCCTTCCGCGTCGTCGATGAGGTTCTTGCGCCAGTCGTCCATGAGGTCTCCGCGCTCCTTCATAAGGAGGCCGCGACCCTCACGCAGGGACTGTCAGCGGGGCGCGGCCTGGACCTGGATGGTACGGCAGGCCTCGGTGGCCAGGCGGACTTCCTCGGCGGTGGCGCCGGGGAGGCTGGCGCAGAGGAACAGGTCGTCCCCCACGCGCCGGGCGCCGAAGAACGCGGGCGCCTCCGGGCCCAGTCCGCCGTCCGTCAGGGACGGGGCCATGGTCACGCGCAGCAGGGCGAAGGAGGGAGTGTCCTCTTCCTGGTCCAGCGACAGCGTGAACTGCTTCATCTGCTGACGGACGTTGTCCGCCAGCGTCTCCGAGGAGGGCATCTGCTCGCCCTGCCCCGGCTTCAAATCCACGCGCAGCGCCGGGCGGCCGGGAGGGCCCGCCTGGAAGCTGCCGTCGGTGGCCACCTGCGCGGACCAACCCGGCGGCAGCGGCACCTTCACGCCCGAGCGCAGCCCCGCGTCCTCCGCATGGATGTCATCGACCGGCGTCTTCTTCTGGCAGCCCTCGCAGCCGCCAAACAGGACTCCGAGCGAGACGACCCCGAGGCCGATGAGCCCCGGGACCTTCCGCGCGTGGGACGCGAACATGCGCACCGTTACTTCTTCTCTCCGGGCGGGGGCGGGTTACCGCCACCCTTGCCGATGTTCTCCATCTTGAGGGAGCCCTCGAAGATGACGCCGCGGTCCATGGAGAGCGACGGCGTCTCCAGGTTGCCCTTCACGCGGCCCGGCTGCTTCAGCTCGATGAGCTGCGTGGCGCGCACGTTGCCTTCCACGGTGCCGTTGATGATGACGGTGCCGGCTTGAATCTCCGCCTGCACGCGGGCGCCGTCGCCAATGACGAGCACGTCCTTGGTGACAATCTGCCCGTTGAACTTGCCGTCGATTCGAACCTGACCTTCGAAGGTGAGCTTCCCCTCGAACTCGCTTCCTTTACCCAGAAGCGTGTGAACCTCACCCGGACGCGTCGACACGAAATCCTCCTCCCGTTTGAACAGGGGCTTGCTGGGTGCTTCGTCTTTCTTCCCGCCAAGGAGCGCCACGCCCTACTCCTTCCTCAGAAGCTTCAACAGCCTGTCGAGGTCATCGTAGGAGAAGAAGTCGACTTCCAGGGTGCCTTTTCCCGGGCTTTTCTCCGACAGACGGACCTTTGTTCCCAACCGACGCTGCAACTCCTCGGTGAGCGCCTTCACCTGCGGGCTCACCTTGGGCGCCGGCTTCCCTGCATCCTTGCCGCCCTTCGCGGACTTGCCCTGCTGGACCAGCCGCTCCGTGTCGCGCACGGACAGCTTCTTCTCCGACACCTGCTTCGCCAGGTTCTGGAGCTCCGGCAGCCGGGGCACGCCGAGCAGCGCGCGCGCGTGGCCCATGCTGAGCGACCCGTCCGCCACCATGGCCTTCACGTCCGGGGGCAGGGCCAGCAGGCGCAGCGCGTTCGCGACGGTGGAGCGCTCCTTGCCGACCTTCTGGGCCACCTGCTCCTGCGTGAGCTTGAACTCCTCCACCAGGCGCCGGTAGCCGTCCGCCTCTTCAATGGGGTTCAGGTCCGCGCGCTGGAGGTTCTCCACCAGGGCGAGCTCGAAGGACTCGGCCTCCGTGACCTCGCGGATGATGGCGGGGATTTCCTTGAGGCCCGCGGCCTGGGACGCACGCCAGCGGCGCTCGCCCGCGATGATGAGGTAGCCGTCGCCGCCCTTGTTCGGGTTCTTCCGGACGAGGATGGGCTGGAGCAGTCCCTGCGCCTTGATGGACTCGGTGAGTTCGTGGAGCTTGGTCTCGTCGAAGTGGCGGCGGGGCTGGAGCGGGTCGCGGTGGATGGACTCGATGGC
>NZ_RAWR01000341.1:0-7107 GCF_003986945.1 Corallococcus sp. AB018
GGGTGGGTGGGTTCGGCGGCCTGTTCGCACTGCCGCCCGGCAAGTACCAGGCGCCGGTGCTGGTGGCGGGCACCGACGGGGTGGGCACCAAGCTGAAGGTGGCCTTCCTGGCGGGGCGCCACGACACGGTGGGTATCGACCTGGTCGCCATGTCGGTGAACGACATCCTCACCTGTGGCGCGGAGCCGCTCTTCTTCCTGGACTACTTCGCCACGGGGAAGCTGGAGGTGGACGCCGCGGCGGAGGTGGTCAAGGGCATCGCGCTGGGGTGCGAGCAGGCGGGGTGCGCGCTCCTGGGCGGGGAGACGGCGGAGATGCCGGGCTTCTACGCGCGGGGCGAGTACGACGTCGCGGGCTTCTGCGTGGGCGTGGTGGAGCGGTCCGCCATCATCGACGGCAAGACGGTGAAGCCGGGGGACGCGCTCATCGGGCTCACGTCGTCGGGGCTGCACAGCAACGGCTACTCGCTGGCGCGCAAGGTGCTGCTGGACGACGCGAAGCTGCCCCTGGACATGACGCCGCAGGGGCTGGACCGGCCGCTGGGTGACGCGCTGCTGGAGCCCACGCGCATCTACGTGAAGGACGCGCTCGCGCTCTGCCAGGCCGTGAAGGTGAAGGGCATGGCGCACATCACCGGCAGCGGCATCCCGGGCAACCTGCCCCGGTGCCTGCCGGACGGGACGCGCGCGGTGCTGAGCGAGTCCACGTGGAAGAAGCCGGCCATCTTCGACCTCATCGCGAAGACGGGCGGAGTCGCGCGCGACGAGATGTTCAGCACGTTCAACATGGGCCTGGGCCTCATCGTCGTGGTGGCGAAGGAGGACGTGGCGAAGGCGCTGGAGGTGCTGCACGCCCGGGGCGTGGAGGCCACCGAGGTGGGCCGGGTGGAAGCAGGCCAGGGCGAGGCCACGGCGGTCATCGACCCATGAGCGCGCGGCGGGCGCGGCTGGGGGTGCTCGTCAGCGGCGGCGGGAGCAACCTGCAGGCGCTGCTCGACGCGGCCGGGCAGGCGGACTACCCGGCCGAGGTGGCGTGCGTGCTGTCCAACGTGCCCACGGCGTTCGCGCTGGAGCGCGCCCGGAAGGCAGGCGTGCGCGCGGAGGTGGTGGACCACAAGGGCTTCGGGTCGAAGGTGGACTTCGAGGCGGCGCTGCTCGGCGTGCTGGCGGACGCGGGCGTCGAATGGGTGTGCCTGGCGGGCTTCATGCGGCTGGTGAGCGCGGACTTCCTGAAGCACTTCCCGGGGCGCGTGCTTAACATCCACCCTTCCCTGCTGCCGGCGTTCCCGGGGCTGCATGCGCAGAAGCAGGCGCTGGAGCGCGGCGTGAAGGTGGCCGGGTGCACGGTGCACTACGTGGACGCGGGCACGGACACGGGCCCCATCATCGCCCAGGCGGCGGTGCCCGTGCTGCCGGAGGACGACGAGGCGAGCCTGAGCGCGCGCATCCTCGCGGAGGAGCACCGCCTGTATCCGCTGGCCGTGCGGCTGGCGGTGACCGGTGCGGTGACACTGGACGGGACGCGCACGAAGGTGGCCGCGCGGGTGACGGGAGACAACACCGCGCTTCGCAGTCCGGGTTCGCCGACGTGACGAAGGCCGTGGAGCCGTCGCGTTCCGCCGCGTCCGAAGAGACCAGGGCGGTCGCGCCGCCGCATACCGCGCCGAAGCCCATCGAGCTGTCGCCATCCTCGGCGCACAACGCTCCGAAGGCGGTAACACCGGCTCATGCCGCGCCCGAAGTGCAGAGCCCGGCCCAGCATGCATTAGCGTCTGCCCGTGATGCTCGTCGGGAGGCCCTGCGCGCGGCCCCCACGGTGATGGTCAGTGCATGCCTGTTGGGCGAGGCGTGCCGCTACGACGGCCGCTCGCAGCGCTCGGAGCGCGTGCTCGCGGCGCTGGAGGGCAAGGCCGTCATCCCTATCTGCCCGGAGGCCGCCGCGGGCATGGGCATTCCACGGCCTCCCGTGGACCTCGCGGGTGGCACGGGCGTGGACGTCTGGGCTGGCCGTGCGCGGGCCCTCACGCGGGAGACGCGCGAGGACCGCACCGCCGCGTTCCAGGACGGCGCCCAGCAGGCCCTGGAGGCCGCCCGGCGCTTCGACGTCACGGTGGCGCTCTTGAAGGAGAAGAGCCCCTCGTGTGGCAGTCAGCGCGTCTACGAGACAGGCGTGCTGCGCCCGGGTGAAGGCATCACCACCGCGCTGCTGCGCGCGGATGGACGCACCGTCGTGAGCGACGAGGACCTGTAACCGTCCCCTCGCGTTGATCAGCCCAGCGCGGGCAACTCCAGCTCGTCACCCGGCCGGGGCGCGAAGCACGCCTCCACCTCCGAGTCCGTCACCTCCGCGAGCGTGGCCGGGCTCCAGCGCGGCTTCTGATCCTTGTCCACCAGCACCGCGCGGATCCCCTCCTGGAAGTCCGGCCGCTGCGTCAGCGCCTGGCTCAACCGGTACTCCATGCGCGCCGTCGCGTCGTAGTCCTGGCCACGCCCGATGCGCAGCTGCCGCAGCGTCACCCGCAGGCTCGTGGGCGACATGCGCGGCAGCGTCGCACGCGTCTCCTCCGCCCACGCAGTCCCCTCGCGCTCCAGCGCCGCGAGGATGTCCTCCACGCGGCTCCCCTGGAAGCACCGGTCGATGACCTCCGCCCGCGACGCGAGCCCCGAAACACCGGCGTCCTGATGGAAGCCCTTCAGCACTCGCGCCGCCACCTCGCGCCCCGGTCCGCTCCAGTCCGCGGCCGCCAGCGCGCCCACCACGTCCTCCAGCCGCGAGGACTCCACCCGATGCGTCGCGTACCCCAGCCACAGCGCATCCGCCGCGTCACACCGCGCGCCGGTGAGCCCCAGGTACGTCCCCGCCTCGCCCGGGAAGCGCGGGAGGAACCAGCCACCGCCCACGTCCGGGAAGATGCCGATGGCCGTCTCCGGCATCGCGAGCACCAGCTTCTCCGTCACCACGCGGAAGGCCCCGTGCGCGGACAGCCCCAACCCACCGCCCATGCAGATGCCGTCCACCCACGCGATGAACGGCTTGGGGAAATGGTGGATCCGATGGTTGAGCGCATACTCCGCACGGAAGAACTCGCGCGACAGCGACATGTCCGACCGTGCGACCGAACTGGCCACCGCGCGCACGTCCCCTCCCGCGCAGAAGGCCCGGCCCCCTGCTCCGCTGATCACCACCGCCTTCACGGACGGATCCGCCGCCCAGGCGTCCAGTTGGGGATGCAGCGCGCGGCACATCTCCAGGGAGAGCGCGTTGAGCGCCTTCGGTCGGTTGAGGGTGACCAGACCCACGGCCCCCCGAGTCTCCAGCAGCACGTCCTCGCTCATGGCGTGGGGGATATCAGCCCGGAAGGGGCTCGCATGGGAGATTCAGGGGTGACATGGCGGAGGAAATCGGTATTGGGGAGAACATGACTCCCGCAGCCGCCCCCCTGCTCGCCGCCGTCTTCGACATGGATGGCACGCTCGTCGACAACATGGACTTCCACAACCGCGCCTGGCTGACGCTCGCCCGGAAACTCGGTCTGGATGGCCTGACCGCGGAACGCTTCCAGAACGAGTTCGCGGGAAAGAAGAACGAGGAGATCCTCCCGCAGCTGTTGGGCCGCACCCTCTCCGTCGCGGAGCTGGACGCGCTCGCGGAAGAGAAGGAGTCCCACTACCGCGCCATCTACCGGCCCTACCTCGCGCTGCACCGGGGCGCGGAGGGATTCCTGCACCGCCTGCGCGACGCGAACCTGCTCCTGGCCGTGGCCACCGCCGCGCCGCACGGCAACCGCGAGCTGGTGCTGGACGGGCTCTCCGTGCGCCCGCTCTTCGCCTGTGTCGTCGGCGCCGAACAGGTGACGCGCGGCAAGCCCGCGCCGGACATCTTCCTCGCGGCGGCGAAGGCCCTCCAGGTGCCCCCCGAGTCGTGCCTCGCCTTCGAGGACGCCATCAACGGCGTGCTGTCCGCGCGCGCCGCCGGCATGGTCACCGTGGGCATCACGACCACCACGACCTCGGAGGCGCTGAAGAACGCGGGGGCCCACTACACCGCCCCGGACTTCGACACGCTGCCCCCGGAGCTGCTCGCGCGCCTCTTCAGGTCCAGGGCCTGAGGGGGCACATACGCCCCACCCCGGACGTGTCAGGAAGGCGCCAAAAGGGCGCCAGACGCGGTGACGTTGTGTAGTGTTCGGCGGCCATGTCGACGTCCTCCGCCAAACTCAAGCTCCCCTCGGGCCCGTCCCGGCACGTGTACGACGTCATCGTGCTGGGCAGCCAGGTCGGAGGCGCGCTCGCCGCCGCGCTCCTGGCGAAGCGCAACCACCGCGTGTTGCTGGTGGAGCACGACGGCATGGGGCCCGGCTACGAGCACGACGGCTTCGTGCTGCCCTACGCCCCCTTCGTCGCGCCGCCCCTCAAGGCCATGCCCGCCGTGGACGAGGCCCTCAATGAGTTGGGCCTCTCCACCGCCATCGGCCGCGCGCTGCGCCCCCACGCGCCGGAGCTCCAGCTGGTGCTGCCCCGGAACCGGGTGGACCTGGTCGGGGACGCCGCCCGCCGCCGCACGGAGCTGACGCGCGAGTTCGGCGAGGCCGGCGAGGGCATCCAGGGCGCGCTCGCGGGCAGCGCCGCGCAGCACGAGTCCACCGACGCCTTCTTCAAGGCCGGGCCCCAGCTGCCGCCCGACGGCTTCTTCGAGGGCTGGAAGCTCAAGGGACAGATCAAGGATCACCCGGCCCTGGACGCCACGCCCCGGCTCGCGGGCGAGGATCCGGCGCTGTCGCTGGTACGCGGCCTGCTGCCCTTCCTCGTCCACCTGGAGAAGCCTAGCGCGCCCCTGGCGCAGACGCGGGCCCTGTCCCAGGTGCTCACCGCGCCGTCCACGTACCCGGGCGGCATGGACGCCCTGCGCGACGTGCTCACCCGGCGGCTGACGGAGCTGGGCGGCGACGTGCTGGGCCGCGACAACCCGGCGGGCTTCATCGTCGAGGAGCTCGCGTTCGACGGCAGCAAGTTCTCCGGCGTGAAGCTGGTGCGCTCGGACACGCTCTACCGCGCGTCGTGCCTGGTGACGGCCACGGACTCCGGGGCGCTGCGCCGGTTGGTGACGGACAAGAAGCACAACCGCGGCCTGCTGGAGCACCTGGATCAGTCCAACATCAAGTCGCTGCTCTTCAGCGTGAACTGGGTGGTGCCGGAGGCGGCGCTCCCGCGCGGCATGGGCGAGCTGGTGCTCGTGGACACGCAGGACCCGGAGCTGGGCCCGCTGCTCGTGCAGCAGCACCCGGCGCGCACGGCCGCGGCCTCCGGGCACAAGGACGTGGAGGGCGTGCGCGTGGTGTGCGCGGGCGCCTTCGTCCCGGCCTCCGCGCGCGAAGAGGGCGAAGAGCACCTCCAGGCGCTGGCGAAGCGCATCGACGAGCACCTGGACCGGCTGATGCCGTTCACGAAGCAACACCGCGCGCTGCGCTCGGTCCCCTACCTGGACGCCGGCGGAGTGCGCGGCAGCCGGCTCATGCCCCACCCGCTCTACAGCTTCGAAACGGAGGCCTTCCTGGGCGTCACGGGGTTGAAGCAGCGCACGCCCGCGAAGAACGTGATCCTGGCGGGCCGCGAGGTGCTGCCCGGCCTGGGCCTGGAGGGCGAGTTGCTCGCGGGCATGCGCGCCGCGAAGCTGGTGCAGGACATGTTGAAGAAGAAGGATCCGCTCAAGGGATAGGTCCCGGGTCGGATCCGGCTGGATTTCCGGCCTGTTTCTGGTAGGGTCCGCCGCTCTTTTATGGGCTGCTGTCGAACGCCCCAGTTTTCAAGGAGTTAGCAGTCATGGCGTGGAAGTGCGACCTCTGTGGGAAGCGTCCGCTGGTGGGTAACAACGTCAGCCACGCGAACAACAAGACCAAGAAGCGGACCCTGCCGAACCTGCAGAAGGTGCGGGCGAACGTGAGCGGCTCCATTGAGCGCGTCCTGGCCTGCACCCGCTGCATCAAGGCGGGCAAGGTGACCAAGGCCGCCTGAAGTCCGGGAGCCTTCCGGTGGGCATGACGCGCGCTCGAAAGTCCGCGCTTCCGCCCACCGAACGGCTCCATCCCCGTACGGATGACCTGGACCTCCTCCCTGTCGAGGCGGTCGTCCGACGGTTGCATCAAGAAGACCTGATCGCGCTCCACGCGGTCCGTAAGGCGTTGCCGTCCATCGCGGCGGCGGCCCGGGCCGTGGCGGAAGCGTTACGCGCTGGCGGCCGGCTGCTCTACGTGGGCGCGGGAACCAGCGGTCGGCTCGGCGTGCTCGACGCGAGCGAATGTCCCCCCACCTTCGGTGTCCCGGCGACGCGGGTCCAGGCGGCCATCGCGGGCGGCCGGCGGGCCCTGACGCGCGCCGTGGAGGGCGCCGAGGATGACGTCGCTGCCGGGGCCCGGGCGGTGCGGACGTTCCGGGCGACGGCGCGGGACGTGGTGTGCGGCATCTCCGCGTCGGCCTCCACGCCCTATGTCCGGGGTGCGCTGGACGAGGCCCGCGAGCGAGGGGCGCGCACGGTGCTGGTGTGCTGCAACCCGCCGGGGCCGGCCATGCGCGCGGACACGGTGGTGCTGGCGCGCACGGGGCCGGAGGTGGTGGCGGGCTCCACGCGGCTGAAGGCGGGCACGGCGACGAAGCTCGTGCTCAATGCCATCACCACCGCGGCCTTCGTGTCGCTGGGCCACGTGTACCGGGGGCGCATGGTGGACGTGCGCCCCACGAACACGAAGCTGCGGGCCCGAGCGGTGCGGATGGTCGCGGAGTTGACGGACCTGCCCCCCGCGCGGGCGGAGGCGTTGCTCCAGGCCGCAGGCGACCACGTGAAGCTGGCGCTGGCCATGCACTTCACGGGGCTTCCGGCGGCCCAGGCCCGGCGCCGATTGAAGGACGCGGGCCTGCGAGGGCTCGAACGCCCGGCGGCGGCCCGAGCGCCACGGCGACGCCCCACGCGCTGAGGCGGCGAGGGCCCGCGGTCCCTCCAGAATCCGACAGGGTGGGCGTCATTCCCAGACACACGAGGTGCCCTGCGGGCCGGGGTCCGGCGGCCGTGGGAGCTGGCCTTTAGACTTGGGGCATGCACCCCGCCACGCCACCC
>NZ_RAWR01000342.1:0-6984 GCF_003986945.1 Corallococcus sp. AB018
GGCGGCGGCATGGGCAGCGCCTCCTTCATGGGCTTCTCGTCGCGAGCCGGCGCGGCCTTCTCCACCGGGGGGCTCGCGGGGGCGCTGGACGACGAACCCCCACCCTTCTTGTAGAAGGCCAGGTAGCTGCCGGCGCCCGCGGACACCAGACCCGCCAGCACGCCGATGTCCGCCACCAGCGCGTACGTCTTGCCGGTGCTCTTCAGGTCCTCCGCGCGCGTGCTGCCCTGCGGCGCGGTCTTGAACGCGTCCGACTTGGAGGAGGCCTCCAGGCCGAAGTAGATGCCGCCCGCCAGGAGCGCCACGCCCGTGGCCAGCAGCACGTAGCCCGCGGTCTTGCGGCTCACGCCTCCGCCGCCAGCGAAGTGCTTCACCGGCTTGCCGTCGACGCGCGCCGCGTCCTGGCCGACGAGCCCCGTCAGCAGCGCCTCGGAGCCCGTGGCCATCGCGTCACCGCGCGGCACCTGGCCCATCGCGTACGCCAGGTTGTGGCCGTCCGCCACGTCCATGCGCAGGCCGGTGACGGTCAGGGGCGCGTTGCCCGGACCGCCGCGCACCAGCAGCGCCAGCACCTGCGGCACGTCCGCGAGCACGCCCAGCTCCTGCAGCGCCTGGTCCCGCTCCTCGTCGTCGGCGTTCTTCGCGATGCGCTCCACGAGCGCCGCGTAGCGCTGCTGCACCGGCAGCTTCGCGAGCGTGAAGGAGGACTCGCCCTCGCGCGCCCGGCCCTCCGTCACGGCATAGCCCGGCGCCACCAGCGTCACGTAGTGGTCCGCGCGCGTCAGGCCGGTGAGCGCCAGCGGGGACACGCCCCGGTAGGTGCCGTCCACGAACACCTGCGCGGCGGCGGGCTGCGAGCTCACGTTCAGCGTGGCCTGCGCGCCCTCCAGCTGCGACTTGCGCTCCTTCTCCACGAAGGCGACTTCCTCGGGCGGGAAGAAGTTGGGGTTGAAGGTGGCGCGCGGATCCACCGCGAGCACGCCGCGCATCTCCAGCTCCGCGGCCTTGTTCTCCCCGTTGGCCACCTGCGTCGCGGCCTTCATCACCCGCGCGCGGCTGAGCAGCGGGAACGCGCGCGACAGGTCCGCCTGCTCGTAGGCCTTCACCGCCCTGTCGAAGCTCTGGAGCGCCTTCACGGTGTCCAGTTCGTCGTAGGCCTTGGCGCCGTCCTTGAACGCTGCGTTGCCCTCCACCGCCTTCGTCTGGCGCGCGGTCGCGCCCTGGGCGTCCAGCGCGTCCGACAGACGGACCAGCTCCAGCCGGCCGGAGCGGGCCACGGCCTGCTCCGCCCAGTGCGCCAGCGCCAGCGCCTCACCCTCCAGCGAGGCATCCACGGGAATGGCCACCACCGCCACGCGGGGGCCCGCCGCCGTCGGCAGCGTTCGCGGCATCAGCCGCAGCGGTACGTGTTGTTGCTGCGCGGCCGCGGGGCCCACGGCCAGCATTCCCACCAGCCAGCCACTGAGCGTCGCGTGCAGCGCGCGATTGAAAGGACGTCGCATCCGGTCTCCCTCGTTGCTGTGCGCATTACACGCACTGCGAGGCGGAACGCCAGCCTCGAAAGGGGTTTCAGCGACCCGCGGTGCTCCCGGTGGCCCGGGACGCGGGCCCTGGCGCCAACCCATGGAGGTAGTTGAGCGCGACCTTCAGCTGTGGATCCGCGAGCTTCGCCGTCACCGCCCAGTCCTTCAGGTTCGCGGGCAGGGTCCGGGGATGGGCGGCGACCTCCGACGTCGTCTGGGACGGCTCCGCCTTGAAGTGGCCCCGCAGGTCCTTCTCCCGGGGTGCGTCACTGCCCGCCTTCCCTGTGGAATCCTCCGGCACCAGGAAGTCCGGGGTGATGCCCTTCTCCTGGATGCTGCGACCCTTGGGCGTGTAGTAGCGCGCGATGGTGAGCTTCAGGCCGGAGCCGTCCTCCAGCTCGATAATGGTCTGCACGCTGCCCTTGCCGAAGGTCTGCGTGCCCATGATGACCGCGCGGCCGTGGTCCTGGAGCGCGCCCGCGACAATCTCCGACGCGGAGGCGCTGCCCGCGTTGACCAGCACCACCAGCGGGTAGTCCTTCTCCGTGTCGCGGTCCCGGCTCTTCTCCTCGGAGGCGTTGCGGCCGTCGCGCCCGCGCGTGGACACGATGGGCAGGTTGCCCGGCAGGAAGCGGTCGCTCATGGCCACGGCCTGGTCCAACAGGCCGCCGGGGTTGTTGCGCAGGTCCAGCACCAGGCCGTCCAGCTCCTTGCCGCCGTTGAGCGCGCGCAGCCGGTCCAGCTCCTTCTTCAGCGACTGGTCCGTGCGGTCCTGGAAGTTCTTCACCTTCACGTGCCCGATGCCGTCGAAGAGCGCGCTCTCCACGGACACGATGCGGATGTGGTCGCGCAGGATGGCCAGCTCCCGGGGCGCGTTGAAGCCCGCGCGCATGAGCGTGAGCAGCACCCTGCCCCCCGCCGGCCCGCGCATCTTCTGGAGCGCGCGGCCCAGGTCCATGCCCTGGGTGCTCTCTCCGTCAATGGCGAGCAGCTCGTCCCCGGCCTTGATGCCGGCGCGAGCGGCGGGCGTGTCGTCGATGGGCGCCACCACTACCAGCCGGTCGCCCTTGCGCGCGATCTCGATGCCCAGGCCGCCGAACTCACCGGACGTGTCGATCTTCATCTCCCGGAAGACTTCCGGGGGCATGAAGAGGGTGTGCGGATCCAACGTGTCGAGCATCCCCTGGATGGCGCCCTGGATGAGCGTCTTGCGGTCCACGCTCTCCACGTAGTTGTTCTCCACGTAGGAGAGCACGCGCGCGAACAGCTCCAGCTGGCGGTACGCGGACTCCTCCCGGCCGGCCGCGTCCCCTGGCTTCTGCGCGAGCACAGGCGCGCCCCACAGCAGGAGCGCTGCGAATCCCATGCGCCACGGCTTCGGGAAACGGATCACGTGAGCGCGTCCTCGGGGGTCGGGTGGAAGGGGCCGTCGCAAGGCCCCCGAGTCTACACCCGGCCCGCCGGACGATTCCCGCCCTTAGAGGCGAGCCCGGTCCGCGAAGCCCACCAGGTGGGACACGAACGCGTCCGGCCGCTCCATCTGCGGCACGTGGCCAAAGCCCTCCACCACGTGCACCTCCGCCTGGGCGGGCAGGTGCTGCCGGTACCAGGCGAGGATTTCCGGGGGCAGGAGCCGCTCGCTGCCGCCCCAGAGGAAAAGCACCGGCATCTTCAAATCCCGCACCGCCTGGGGCGCGATGCTCGCCTGCGTCGCGAGCGCATCCGCCGCCAGCGCCTGCACCGTGGGCGTCGTGTAGAGCCTGCTCAGCGCCGGCGCGAGCAGCAGCGCGCCCAGGGGCGGCCGGTGGAAGAGCTTGCGCGTCAGGGCGCGGACATCCGCGCTCGACTTCACCGCGAAGTGCCCCAGCAGCGCCGCCAGCGCCTGCGGCGTCAGCTCCGCGCCCGCGGGGGCCACCAGCGCCAGCGCCTTCACCCAGGCGGAATGCTCGGAGGCCAGGTTGACGGCCATGGCGCCGCCCAGCGAGTTGCCCACCACGAGGGCGGGCGTCTTCACCACCTGCTCGAAGTAGGCGCGCAGCACGTCGAACTGGCCCTGCACACAGGTGGGGCCGCCGCAGTACTCGCCAGAGAAGCCGTGGCCCGGCAGGTCCGGCGCGAGCACGCGGGAGAAGCGCTTCGCCAGCCCGAAGAACGTGCGCCCGAAGCCGTTGGCGGATCCGCCCAGCCCGTGCACCAGCACCACCGGCGGACCCTTGCCCTGGCCCTCCAGCGCGTAGTGGTGCACCGCCTGCCCACCCACGTTCACCGTCTCCGACTCCACGCCCCGCGCCACCAGCACGCGGCGCATCGCTTCCTGCATCCCACCCATCAGGTCCACGCGAAGGCCTCCTTCCACACCAACGACCGCTGCCCCGCACCTTCTAACGCCTCCGCGTCTTGGACGCAGCGCATCAAACAGACAATGTCAGGGCGTCCCGGCGGCGGCGGTCGCGGGGGCGAGCCAGGGGGCGGGGTCGACGGCCTGCCCGGCGCGGCGGACCTCGAAGTACAGGTAGGCGCCCTTGAGGGAGCCGGTGTCTCCCACCTCCCCCACCACGTCGCCCGGAGTCACGCGCGCGCCCACGGCGACGGCGATGGTGGCGAGGTGGGCGACCAGGGTGTGGAAGTCGTCGCCGTGGTCGACGATGAGCAGGTTGCCGTAGCCGCGCAGCCAGCCCGCGTAGACGACAGTGCCCTCGGCCACCGCGTGCACGGGGGTGCCCGCCGCGGCGCGGATGTCCACGCCCTTCTGCACGGTGACGGTGTTGAAGCGTGGGTTCACCACGCGGCCAAAGCCCACCTCCACGATGCCCGTCACGGGCCGGGGCAGCTTGCCCTTCAGGGCGCCGAAGCCGCTCGTCGCGGGGGCCTCGTGCAGGTCCACCAGCATGCGGGTGAGCTCCGCGTCCGCGCCTTCCAACTCGCGCACGGCGCGCTTCGCCAGCTCCGCTTCGCCGGCCAGCTTCCCCACCACCTCCTCCAGCGCCTCCTGCTGCGCCTGGGCCTGCTTCGACTGTTGCTGGAGGAAGGCCACGCGCTGCGACAGCGAGGTGTGCAGCCGCTTCAGCTCCAGCGTCGCCTGCCGCTGGAGGGTCGCCACGTGCTGCACGGTGCGCAGCAGCTCCAGGTCGCCCGCCATGCTGGCCTCCAGCGCGCGGGCGCGCCACATGAGCGCGGCGAAGTCGTCCGCGGACAGGAGCACCTCCAGCGGGCGGCGGCGCTGGAGCCGGTACAGGGTGCGCAGACGCGGGGACAGCCGGCGCAGCTGGGCGCGCAGGGCTTCGCGCAGCACGGCCTCCTCTCGCTCGGCCAGCGCGACGCGGCGGCGGAAGAGGTTCAGGTCGCCCTCCAGCGCGCGCACGCGGCGGCGGGAGAAGGCGGCCATGTCCTCCATCAGCTCCATGCCCTCCAGCACGGAGAGCTTCTTCGCCTCCACCAGGGCCAGCGTGGCGCGCTGCGCGGTCAGCTTCTCGCGGATGGCCGCGCGCTCCGCCTCCTCGTCCGGCTGGGCGAACGCGGCGCTCGCGCCCAGCAGCGCCATGAGCCAGACGAGCCGTCTCATACGCGCAGGAAGCGCCCCACCGCGACAAAGCTGCCGCCCAGGCCCAGCGCGCAGCCGGCCGCGAGCAGCTCCAGCGCGGTGCGCGTCTCCACCCACGGCGCGGCCACGCCCGGCCCCAGGAGGAACGCGAAGAGCGAGCCCAGCGTGGGCCCCAGGAGCCGGCCGAAGAGCCACAGCCCGCCCACCGCCACCAGCGCGCCCAACAGCCCCTGAAGCAGTCCCTCCAGGAGGAACGGCGCCTTCACGAAGCGGTCGGTGGCGCCCACCAGCTTCTGGATTTCAATCTCCTCGCGCCGCGAATAGATGGCCAGCTGGAGCGTGGCCGCGACGATGACGATGGTCGTCCCCAGCACCACCACCAGCGCCACCAGCGCCCCGAAGCTCAGCGCGCGGGCGATGGCGGACAGCCGCTCCACCGCGGCCTCTCCGTAGTCCACGCCGGTGACGCCGGGCAGCGCGCGCAGCTCCTTCGCCAGGGCCGACAGCGCCGCGGGGGAACGACGCGCCTCCGGCACGCGCAGCTCCAGCGTCGCGGGCAGCGGGTTCTCCGGCAGCTCCGACAGCGCCTCACCCAGGTCGCCCAGCTCCTGCTTGAGCCGCTTCAGCGCCGCTTCCGGCGGCACCACCGTCACCTCGCCGTGGCTCAGCTCCACCACGCGCGTGTGGACGCCGTGCACCTCGTCTTCACCCAGCTGCGGCGCCAGGTAGAGCGTCACCTCCACCTCGCCGCCCAGCGACGCGAGCAGGTTGTCCACCACGTGCGACGCGCCCCGCGCCAGCCCCGCCGCGAACAGCGCGATGGCGATGGTGGACACGGCGATGAAGTGCACGAAGGGCGCGTGCTTCAGCCCCCCGGCCGCCGAGCGCCAGAAGTAGGCCACCTTCGACAGCACGCTCATACCAGCATCCGCCGCGCCGCCTTGACGCCGTCCTCGTCGGAGACGATGAGCCCGCGCTCCAGGCGCACCGTGCGCTTCTGGTAGCGCGACAGGAGCGTGGCGTCGTGCGTGGCCACCATCACCGTGGTGCCCCGGATGTTGATGTCCGTGAGCAGGTCCATGATTTCAACGGTGAGCGCCGGGTCCAGGTTGCCCGTGGGCTCGTCCGCCAGGAGGATGGTGGGGTCGTTCACCAGCGCGCGCGCAATCACCACGCGCTGCTGCTCTCCACCCGACAGCCGCAGGGGCAGCGAGTTCGCCTTGTGCTCCAGCCCCACGAGCTTGAGCATCCGGTGCACCTTCTCGCGCGCATCCGAGCGGGGCACACCCAGCACGTCCAGCGTGAAGCCCACGTTGTCCGCGACGCTGCGGTGGGGCAGCAGCTTGAAGTCCTGGAACACCACGCCGATGTTGCGCCGCAGGTACGGCACCGCCGACTCGCGGATGCGCGCGATGTTCTTCCCGCCCACCAGGATTTGACCCTTGGTGGCCTTCTCCCCGCAGAAGATGAGCTTGAGCAGCGTCGTCTTCCCGGCGCCGGACGGGCCGGTGAGGAAGACGAACTCGCCCTTCTCCACGTTCAGGTTGATGTCCTGCAACACCGGCGGATCGCCGGGATACGCCTTGTAGACGTGGAAGAACTGGATCATGTCCGGAGAAGCGCGAGGCCCTCCGGGCAGCGTACCACGCCCCCGGAGCCCGCCCAGGAACGGGCCGGGCATCGCCGGAGGGCAGCACCGCGCGAGCGGCCTTAGGAGGGCTCGCCCTCGCTCGCCAGGTAGCTGAGGATGACCTCGTCCAGGCTCTTCTCGGAGATGAGGTCCTCGCCGAAGAGCGTCTCCACGCCCACCTCGTTGATCCGCGGCTTCTCCTTGAGGGCGCGCGCGGCGGCCACTTCCGGAGGCAGATGTGAGGCGGGGGCCACGACGGGAGGAGGCGGCGGCGTGGGGGGGCGCGGCTG
>NZ_RAWR01000343.1:0-6981 GCF_003986945.1 Corallococcus sp. AB018
GGGGTCCTCACCCGTACCGGGGTCGGTGCCAGGGTCGGTGGTGCCGTTGGACGTCACGGTGACCACGGTGGTGGCCGTCAGCGGGGCGGCGCCCTGGACGGAGGCCTTGGCCGTCACGGTGTAGGTGCCGGCCTGGGCGAAGACGTGCTGGACCTGGGGGCCTTCGGCGGTGGCACCGTCGCCGAAGTCCCAGGTGACGGTGGCGCCGGACTGGGAGGCCGTCGCGGTGAACGAGGCCGTGTGGGGCGCGGCGCCGCTGGCGGTGTTGACGGCGACGTTCAGCGTGCCCTGGGGCTGCTGGGGCTGCGCGGGCAGCGTCTTGGAGAGGGTGAACGAGTCCAGGGTGCCGCCGTCCGTCTTCACGAGCTTCGCGGTGAGGTTGCCCTCGACGACGTCCACGTCGAGGAAGCCGTGGGCCGCGTCGTCGCGGATGACGCTCCAGGAGGGGCGCGACGTGGCGAACGTGCGCAGGGTGGCGCCGCCGCCGCCGACGACGAGGTAGGGGATGCCCGTCTCGTTCTTGCCGGCCTCGGCGTCACCGAGCATGGGCTTGCTGCGCTCATAGTCGTGGTCATGGCCGGTGAGGACCAGGTCCACGCCGTACTTCTCGAACAGGGGGCCGAACTGGCGGCGCATGGTGAGCTGCGAGCCGTGCTCGCCGCTGGACCAGGACGGGTGGTGGAAGAAGACGACCTTCCACGGCTGCGTGGTGGCGGCCAGGTCCTTCTCCACGAACGCCTTCTGCGCGGCGAGCGTGCACTTGCTCGCGGACGCCAGGCCCACGGCGCAGTTCGAGTCGATGGACACGAAGTGCACGTGCCCCCAGTCGAACGAGTAGTAGCGCTCCGAGCCCTCCGCGTTGTTGGTGGGCAGGTAGAGGTTGTCCAGGTAGGGCTGGGCCTCGTTGGTCACGTACTCGTGATTGCCGGGCGTGGCGAACATGGGCACCTGGGCGAGCAGGGCGGCCATGGGGGTGAAGAGGTTGGTCTGGAACTCGGTCTCGGTGCCTGACGCGTAGGCGTTGTCACCCAGGGCGACGAAGAGCTCCGGCTTGTTGGTGAGCATGGAGGCGGCGACCTTCTTCTGGTCGCTGCCACCGGTGCCGAAGTCGCCCACGGCGGCGAAGTGCACGCGCCGCGTGCCGGGCACGGGGGCGGTGGTGAACGCCTTCGCCGGGGTCGTCTCACCGCAGCCGTCCACGGAGTACGTATAGGACGTGGCGGGGGCCAGGCCGGTGAGGACCACGGCGTGGATCTTCGCGGTGGCCGAGGACTTCACCGTCTGGCCGGTGTTGCCCACGCCGTAGCGCACCTGGGCGCTGGAGCAGTTCGACGACAGCCGGAACGCCACGGTGGCGGTGTCGGGGCCCACCTTCTGAAGGTAGGGATCACGCGGCAGGGCGAGCGCGTCACCCGAGGCGAAGCCCCCCACGAAAAGGGCAGCCAGGGCGGCGAGCGAAAGAGACTTCGTCCGGTCCATGAATCCTCCGGCCCGAGACATTCGGGACGGGGGCCCAACCGTTCATCGCTCAACGATCATCCGAAAATCAGGCGTTCAGGAGTAGGCAGGGGAGCGGGCGCCCGGTGTGGCGGAAAGACAGACGAACAGGCCTGCGTCGCATGTTTCAGGGAAGGCGGAACCGGGGGGCGCCTTGCGGCGTCCGGAGGCTGCGTTACCCCTGAAGACATGACCGAAGTCCACTCCCAGACCCGTGAGTACACCCTCCCCGAGGGCTGCCCCGTGTGCGAGTCGGACCTGCCGGTGCGGGTCACCGCGACCGGTCCGAACGCCGTCTGCACGCACTGCGGCTGGATGGGGCGTCCGTTCATCACGGTGACGTACGACGGCCTGCGCGTGTCGTACGACGACGCCGCGCGGGCCTGAGCGCCAGGCCTGCCTGTCAGGCTTGCGAAGGGGGCAGCAAGTTCGCGCCACACTCATGGCGCGGCCCTTCACACGGCTCGCTGCCACGTGTCCGTGTGGAGGGTGCTCCCGCACTCTTCGCGGCATGGCGCCGGGCGTGTATGGATGCGGGAGGCGATGTCCCAAGCAGAGGGGCTCTCGATGCGACCCGTGTCTTTCCCAGTAGCGATTTCCTACGGTGCCGAGGACTGGGTCGTGAACTTTGCCTCGACCCGGGAAGACCTCCGGCCCCTTGGAGAGCCTGGATTCATCGAGGAGGACTCGCTGCGCACAGCGGGAGGCCGGGAGTTCAACTGGGCCTTCGAAGCAGCGAGCGGGCTGCGCTTCAGTCTGCGCTGGAGTGAAGCGACGGAGTATTCGGTCGTCGTCGCGGATCCTCCGGACCCGTCCGCGGTCGTCGCCGAGCTTCGCTCCCTGGGCCTGGACGTAACGATCACGACGCGGGAGCTGCCGGAGCACCGCCACCTCCAGCGCCGGATGGCGCTCGGGTGTGTCTGGCTCTTCACGGGGGAGGGCGCCGTCCAGGTGACCGCGGTCTTCTCCCGGAAGGCCCTGGCGGACGCGTGGCTGGCGGAGAAGCACCTTTCCGGAGAGCTTGTCGCGTACCCGCTGGACACCTCCGTCTACGAAGCAGAAAGGCGCTGGGGGATACCGGAGGTGCCTCAATTGGGGACTGAAGGCATCCAGCGTTTCGTCGGACGGGTGGCCGAGCGCTACACATATCGGGACGGGAAGCCCGTGAACCCAGGCGTGCCATCCCCGTGAGCGAAGGTGCCGCCGCCCGGGTTGAGAGCCGTCGGGCATGACCACCTATTGGTATACGACATGCTCCAGGTGCCGTGGCCAGGGGCGCCTGTTCATCATGCGGGAGCTTGAGAACGGCTCCCTCTACCTCCATTGCGAAGAGTGTGAGTGGGGCTGGCGGGATCCGGCGACCGTGGGAGCGGTGACCGCTGGCTTCCTGACCTTGGAGGATGAGGCCGACGCGAAGCCCGCGAGCCGTGAAGAGATTGAAGCAGCGGGCTGGACGCCGTTCGCCACGCACCGTGTCGAGGAGTGAGGCGGATGAGTCTGGAAATGAGGGAGTGATGACGTGCTCGGAGTGCTCTGGTGAGCTTGCCTGGGTCGGCGTGACGAGAGGCACGGACCACTTCCGGTGCTTGAGGTGTGGACATGACGTCCATGCGCTGTCAACGCCGCGCCTCGGGCCGGGGCAGCGGTTCCGAGCGGTCATCCGGTGGAAAAACGAGATCTTGAGTTTCGCTGAGCTGGAGAGCCTGAGGAAGATTGCCCCTGAGGCGAGGGCTATCCCTGCTGTTGATATCTGGGAGCGGTCAAAGCGGGATGGATGGGTGCTGGGGGAGTATATGGAAAGCCAGATTGATGCCCTCTGGAATCAGGCTCACGAACTTCAGCTCAGGTTGGATCTTGTTCTGGTGTCGGAGTGCGAGCCCGAGGTGAGGCCGGTTTGCATGGTTGTTGTTTGGAAGACGACGAGCCCTTCTCTCGAAGAGATCGTTGCGTTGCGCAAGCTATCGGAAGAGGCCGCGAACATGCCTGTTTCAGCCGTCCTGAAGAAGGCCAGGGAAGGCGAATGGCTGCTGGGGCGCTTCTGGCCAAACAGGCTACCTGAAATCGAACGGCGGGCGATGGAGTTGGGGCTTCAGCTTCGGCGCGAGTCTTGAAGCCTGCATGTCTCCAGCGTGCATGGAAAACTGTTGCGGCTTGTGCGTAGGGCGAATGCGCGAGCCTCACCCTTGGAAAACGAGTGGGACAGGAGGTGGTGGAGATGGCGCCCATTGATGATGTGAAGGCCTTTCTCCTGCTGCATGGGCTGGAGACCGAGCAGACCGCTTATGGCTTGCGCGGGGAGCTGGAGTGTGGGGGGCGGAGGTATCTCTATAAAATCGGGAGAGCGAACGACGGTGGGGACGACGTGAGCGTCCGCCCCCTTCCTGAGGGGCCCACCTGGTGGTTCTGGCGCGAGAACCTTGAGGGGATTGCCAGGCTGCTGCTGGATGCACGTGCGCGGGTTGAAGAGGGACAGGCGAAGTCCTGGCTGGAGGCCCTGCGCCATCTCGATTCGACGATGAGTGCTCTCTGGCCGGATGACCCTGATGCAACGTGAGCGCGGGGCGAATGAGGAGGCGATCCAGGTCCTTTACCGTGGCGTCACCAACGGTTTCCTGCCGCAGGTCTGCGAGGCGATATTGCTGTATAATGCCGTGGTGGGAACCGGCTACGACATCTGCAACCACTGCCGCTGGGAGGATGCTGGAACCGTGAGTGATTCCGTCGACAGCAGCATCAACAAGGGGACCATGTCTCAATATCGGGAGCAGATTCGAGAGGAGTCGAACTACTACTGCCGTGAGAAGTGGAGCCAATAGATGTCGAGTTCGGACGGGTCGCCGTGGTCTTGTGAGGAACACCCGTGAATCTGGCGCGCGTTGATGAGTATGCAGGGGACTCCGAGTTCGACCGCGTCTTCCTGACGGAAGTGGCGAATCGCGTGGAGCCGCTCTGGGGGCACGTGCGCGATGAAGCCGCCGCCCGAGTCGCCGTAGGTATCTTGTATCTGGATACGCTGGTCTTTCGGGATGGCTTCAAGGTGAATCACGGTTGGGAGGCGAATAGCTTCGTTGGAGTCGACGGGGCCGCGGCGGTGATGGCCGCGGTCTGGGACTGGATGGGACTCGACTGGTTGATGATGAAGAAGCGGTTCCGCCCAGGCCCTGGAGTACCTCAACCACCTCAATCGTTGCACGACGAGCTCCGGGGAATGGCCATTCGCCACCCGTCCGTCGTCCTGGTGGATGATCAGCCCGCGAGATGGCCTCATTGGCCGGCCCCTGAACGGCCGCCGCCCGTGGAGTCGAAAGCCGCGATGCGGCGGCGCCGACGCCGTTTGAAGGTGCCCGGAGGGATCTGGAGGCTATTCACCCAGACGGATTCCGGCCCCGTGTACTTCGAGAACCAGGGGGCCCTCAAGGAACTGGTTGTGGGGAACTGGCTCCATGTCGAACAGGTCGACGACGAGGTCTGGTGGATGCGGGTCGGGGACATGCGCATCAGCGTCCAGGCCCCACGTAACGGCTCACCCGAGGTGGATGTGGAACGGGGCTTCTACGACGTGGTGCAGGGCGAGACGAAGGTCGTCGAAAACAGTTACAGCCCCGAGGCCGCCGCCGAAGGAGATGGTGGCACGGGAGGCGAGGAGTAGGGGACTTCGGGGCATTGCACGGGCCGAACAGTCACCTGTCATCCGGACTCTTGTCTCCCGAAGCGACGAGCAGTGAGGTCGTGAAAGAGGAGAGTACAGGCCCGCTGGCATTCGTGGAGGCGGCAAGGGATGGGGAATGAGTGAGTTCGGACGCAGCGTGGGCAGCCGGCGATTCGTGGTTTTCTGTTCAGAGGTGTTTGCTGCGCAGGCGGATGGTCTCTTGGACGTGGTGGAACGGCTGAGTGCGCAGGGGGAGGCGTTCAAGGACGGGGAGGTGTTCAACTTTGGTGGAGTGCCCTTTTCGATCTGGGAGCGCGGAGACCAGGTGGTCATTGGGCCTCCCGTCGCTGCGGGAATGGCTGAGTTGGGGGAGGGGGATGATGTTTCCCCGTTCTTCGCACTGTTGATGGCTCAGTTGGAGTTCGCCAGCAGGTTCGGGGTCGAACCCTGAAGCATCCCCTCATCTGAATCAGATAAGTCCAAAGGCCTCTCGGAAAACAGCGTGCTCGCGGACGAGTTGTGCGAATCGCTCCACCAACGGGCGGAGTCGTTCATCGCTCATGCGCGGCATGGCCATGAAGTAGTAGGTGCCTTGGGTGAAGAGCGAGTGCGTACGCCGTTTCACCGTATTCACCTTCAAATGCTTGTCGTAACCCAGTGACTCCCCCGCTGCGCCCAGCAGCGTCAGTAGTACCTGGGCCAGGGCGCTGATAAGCAGCAACCTGTATCGGCGCTCCGGCGTCTTCACGCGCACCTGCTTCAGTCCCATGCCGAACTTGAGGTCCTTCACGTCCCGGAACGTCTCCTCGATGGTGAACCTCCGAGCGTAGACGTCCAGCACCTGCTGTGCCGTGGCTTCCGTGAGGCTGGTGGCCAGGCACCAGGAGTCCTTCATGCCCTTGCGTTTCACACACACCACGGCCCCCACCTGCGCCATGGCCGCGGTGACACGTGCGCCTCGGAGCACCTTCGCGCGTCCGCCTTCGGGGACCCACTCGGCCCCAGGCTTCGTCTCCGCGTCCTCGGACGTGACGAGCACGTCCGCACGGAAGCGCACCACGTACTCGAAGCCCAGTTGCCTCAGCAGCGCATAGAACTTCGCATCCGCGAAGCCTCGGTCCGCCACCACCGTCACCTTCACCTCCGAGGCAATCACCTCGCGCAGTCGCTGAAGCGTCTGGTCCTCCACCAGTTGCCGGTTGCCCGCGGAGGCGGACTTCACCAGCGTCGTCCACAAGAGCGGCGTGGCCCGCCCATGCTGGGTGATGAGGCTCGCCACGAGCGTCTCCTGGTCGTCCTGCTCGAAGTCCGTCCAGTCCAGCGCGATGGCGGCCTCGGTCCGCTCCGCCAGCACGAAGGGCACCCAGGCCGCGAAGAGCCTCCACACGTCCAAGCCCCCATTCGAAAGCAGTCGGTCCACCTGCTTCACCGCGTGCTTGGACGTGACGTCCTCTCCACGCGCCCACGCCATGGCCTTGCCGATGGCCGCCACCGACAGGCTCGCCGCCTGCACCGCCCCCAGCGTCGCGTGCGACAGGGACAGGATTCGTTTGACGTGCAGGTCGTCCTCGAACACTTCCGTCAGGAACGCCCGCACCTGCTCTGCGTCAATGGCCACCTTGCGCCTCATGGTGGATGCACTCTTTGCCCGACTGCCACCTCCGCCGCACTCAGCTACCGAGCGAGCGTATGCTGATCAACTCGCTAATACGACTTGGTCACATCCGAGAGGGCAGCTCAGGCGGAGCTCTGGGGTTGATGGCCGTGTTGCAGAGGGGGCAGATGCCAATCTGCCTGAGGAGAAGGGGCTGCAACGCGCGTCGTACCATCGGTAG
>NZ_RAWR01000344.1:0-6822 GCF_003986945.1 Corallococcus sp. AB018
TCCGAGCGCGACACCGCCAGCGGCGCGATGAGGAAGTAGGGCACTCGCACGGCGATGCGGCGCGGGGGCAGGCCGCGCTGGGCCAGGGCCAGGTCCACCGCGCCCACGCCGTCGCCTTTGGGGCTGATGAGGATGTGGGACAGCTTCAGGTAGGTGTCCACGTCCAGCGTGCGGCGCACGGTGGGGTGGTCCTTGCGCACCACGCAGACGAAGTCCTCGGTGAGGAGCTTCTGCTGGCGCAGGCCCGGCCCGGACGGCACGGGCGCGACGATGATGGCCAGGTCCACCTCGCCCGTCTCCAACTGGCCGGCGAAGGTGTTGCTGTCCACGTGCAGCACGGACAGGTCCACGCCGGGAGCCTCGCGGCCCAGGAGCTCCAGCGCGCCCGGCAGCAGCACCGACCCGAAGAAGTCGCGCGTGGCCACGGTGAAGCGGCGGGTCGCGGTGGCGGGATCGAACGCGGGCTCGTCGCGCAGTGCACGGCGCAGCTCCGCCAGCCCCCGCTTGAGCGGCGCGGCCAGCTGCTGCGCGCGAGGTGTCAGCACCATGCCGCCCCGGCCGCGGATGAGCAGCGCGTCGCCCAGCAACTCCCGCAGCTGCGCGAGCGCATGGCTCATCGCGGACTGGGTGAGGCCCACGCGCGCGGCGGCGCGGGTGACATGCGCCTCCTTCAGCAGCGCGTCCAGCGTCACCATCAGGTTGAGGTTGATGCCGGAGAGGTCGACCTCCGCGGGGGATGGCGCTGGGGTTTCATGAGCACGGCGCATGGGGGCATGCATAGCATGCAGTGGCCTCATGAATGGCGCGGGAGCACTGTTGCGCCATCTCGCTGTCGCTGGAGGCACCCCATGTCCATCGTCATCAACACCCCGAACGGCAACATCGGTCGTCCCCTCGTGGAGCAGCTGCTGAAGGCGGGCCGTCAGGTCACCGTCATCTCCCGCACCCCGGAGAAGGTGGCGGACCTGGTGAAGCTGGGCGCGAAGGTGGTGCAGGGCTCCATCGAGGAGCAGGCCACGCTGGACGCGGCGCTCGTGGGCGCGGAGGCGCTGTTCTGGCTGTCGCCGCCCGCCATCCGCCCGGACTTCCAGGACTGGGCGAAGGCCAACGGCAAGATGGCCGCGGAGCGCGTGAAGGCGCACGGCGTGAAGCGCGTGGTGATCCTCTCCAGCGTCGGCGCGCAGAGCGGGGCGGGCACGGGGCCGGTGTCCGTGCTGAAGCCCATTGAAGAGGCCTTCCAGGCGGCGGCCCCCAACGTCGTCAGCCTGCGCGCGGGTTTCTTCATGGAGAACCTGCTGCGCGACGTGCAGGGCCTGGCGAAGGCCGGCGCGCTCTTCAGCGCGAGCCCGGAGACGAAGGCCTTCCCCATGGTCGCCACCGCGGACATCGCGGCCAAGGCCGCCGAGGTGCTCCTGGACACGTCGTGGACGGGCCACCGCTATGTGGGCGTCCACGGGCCCAAGGACCTCACCTATCCGGAGGTCGCCAGCATCCTCACCCAGGTGCTGGGCCAGCCCGTGAAGTACGTGCGGGTGGGGCTGGAGGACCTGCGCAACGGCATGACGGGCGCGGGCATGCCCGCTTTCGCGGCGGACACCTTCGTGGAGATGTACGGCGCCATCCAGGACGGACGCATGGACCCGGCCGAGCCCCGCTCGAAGGAGACCACCACGCCCACCACCCTGGCGGAGTTCGCCAGCACCGTGCTCAAGCCGGTGGTGGAGCAGGCTCGCGCGTCGTGACGGCGTCCGCCCGTTCGCTCGCATAAGGAACAGGATGGGGAAACGACCGCTGCCCCGTTCCCTTCCTCACAACTGGTGCACGATGGGGGCCTGCCGGAGATTGCTCCGGTACGGCCACCCACCGAATACGAGCGCACCATGGACGAGCAACGCCCCGCCACGCCCCCGGCCCGGACGGACCCTTCCATCGACCTGCTCCACCAGCGGACCCGTCAGCCGCTGGAGGTCATCTTCTCCCCCCGCAGCGTCGCGGTGGTGGGGGCGAGCGAGCGCCCCGGCAGCGTGGGCCGCACCGTCCTCTGGAACCTCATCAGCAGCCCGTTCGGCGGCACCGTCTACCCGGTGAACCCGCAGCGCCCCAACGTGCTCGGAATCAAGGCGTGGCCGTCCCTGCGCGCGCTGCCGGAGCCCGTGGACCTGGCCGTCATCGTCACGCCCGCGAAGTCCGTGCCGGCCATCATCCGCGAGTGCGCGGAGGTCGGCGTCAAGGGCGCCATCATCATCTCCGCGGGCTTCAAGGAGACGGGCCCGGAGGGCGCGAAGCTGGAGCAGGAGGTGCTTCAAATCGCGCAGGCCGCGAACCTGCGCATCATCGGCCCCAACTGCCTGGGCGTGATGCGCCCCACGAGCGGCTTCAACGCCACCTTCGCCAAGGGCATGGCCCGCCCCGGCAACGTGGCCTTCATCAGCCAGTCCGGCGCGCTGCTCACCTCCATCCTCGACTGGAGCCTGCGCGAGGCCGTGGGCTTCAGCGCCTTCGTCTCCGTGGGCTCCATGCTGGACGTGGGCTGGGGAGACCTCATCGACTTCCTCGCGGATGATCCGATGACGCGCTCCATCCTGCTGTACATGGAGTCCATCGGCGACGCGCGCGCCTTCCTGTCCGCCGCGCGCGAGGTGGCCCTCACCAAGCCCATCATCGTCATCAAGGCCGGCCGCACCGCGCAGGCCGCGCAGGCCGCCGCGTCCCACACCGGCACGCTCGCCGGCAGCGACGAGGTGCTCTCCGCTGCCTTCCGCCGCGCGGGCGTGCTGCGCGTGGACTCCATCGAGGACCTGTTCCACATGGCGGAGGTGCTGGCCCGCCAGCCCCGGCCCTCCGGCCGCAGGCTCACGCTGCTCACCAACGCGGGCGGCCCCGCGGTGCTCGCCACGGACGCGCTCGTGTCCGGTGGCGGCGAGCTGGCCGTGCTGTCCGACGACACCAAGAAGCAGCTGGACGGCTTCCTGCCGCCGCCTTGGAGCCACGCCAACCCGGTGGACATCCTGGGAGACGCGGACGCGGAGCGCTACGCGAAGGCGCTGGAGACCACCGGCGCGGACCCCAACAGCGACGGCCTGCTCGTCATCCTCACGCCGCAGGACATGACGGAGCCCACCAAGACGGCGGACCGTCTCAAGGGCTACGCGAAGCTGCCCGGCAAGCCCGTGCTCGCCAGCTGGATGGGCGGTTCGGAAGTCGCCGCCGGCGAGCGCATCCTCAACGACGCGGGCATCCCGACCTTCGGTTACCCGGACACCGCGGCCCGCGTCTTCAACTACATGTGGCGCTACTCGGACAACATCGCCGGGCTCTATGAGACGCCCACGCTGGCGGAGGAGCCCACCGGCGGAGCCCGCGACGTGGCGCGCGCCCTGGTGGACGAAGCCCGCGCCTCCGGCCGCACCCTCCTGTCCGAATACGAATCCAAGCGCCTGCTGGCCGCCTACGGCATCCCCACCGTGGAGACGTGGCTCGCCACGTCCGAGGACGAGGCGGTGGAGAAGGCCCGCGCGCTGGGCTTCCCCGTGGTGCTCAAGCTGAACTCGCTCACGGTGACGCACAAGACGGACGTGGGCGGCGTGCGGTTGGACCTGCGCGACGAGGCGCAGGTGCGGGATGCCTGGCGCGCCATCCGAGACGCGCTCGTGGAGCGGGGCCTCCAGGACGCGTTCCAGGGCGTCACCGTGCAGCCCATGGCGAAGCTGGACGGCTACGAGCTGATTCTGGGCAGCAGCCTGGACGCGCAGTTCGGGCCGGTGCTGCTCTTCGGCGCGGGCGGCACGCTGGTGGAGGTGATGCAGGACCGTGCCCTGGGCCTGCCGCCCCTCACCACCACGCTGGCGCGACGCATGATGGAGCGCACGCGCATCCACCACGCGCTCAAGGGCGTGCGCGGCCGGGCCCCCGTGGACATGGGCGCGCTGGAGCGGCTGATGGTGCGCTTCAGCCAACTGGTGGTGGAGCAGCCGCTCATCCGCGAGCTGGACATCAACCCGCTGCTCGTCTCCGGCGAGCGCATCATCGCGCTGGACGCGCGCGTGGTGCTGCACCCGCCAGAGGTCCCGGCCGCGGCGCTGCCGAAGCTCGCCATCGAACCGTACCCGCACCAATACGCGAAGCTGCTCACGCTGAAGAACGGCGAGCAGCTCCTGGTGCGCCCCATCCGCCCGGAGGACGAGCCCGCCATGGGCCGCTTCCACCAGGCGCTCTCCGAGCAGACCGTGTTCATGCGCTACGCGGGCCTGATGAAGCTCAGCCAGCGCGTGGCCCATGAGCGCCTGGCGCGCATCTGCTTCAACGACTACGCGCGCGAAATGGCGCTCGTCGCCGAGCGGCCGTCGCCAGACGGGAAGGGCGGAGGAGAGATTCTGGCGGTGGGCCGGCTCACGCGCCTGCGCGGCACGAAGGACGCGGAGTTCGCCATCACCGTCAGCGACCCCGCCCAGCGCCTGGGCCTGGGCACGGAGCTGTTGCGGCGGCTGGTGGACATTGGAAGGGACTGGGGCCTGCGCCGCATCGTCGCGGACATCCTCACGCGCAACCGCGGCATGCAGGCCGTCAGCAAGAAGCTGGGGTTCACCCTCGTGGAACACGAGGAGTTGGCCCCGGACATGGTCAAAGCCGTGAAGGTGCTCAACGGCTGACCGTGCCCGGGGCTCCCCGGTGCTACGGGACTACACGTCGTCGCAGGGCGTGCCCAACCGCGCGCCCGTGTAGACGCCCAGCTCGTTGTAGATGAACGGCAGGTTCTCACCCACCGGCACCGCGCGCAGCTTCTGGCGCTTGCTCTTCACCACCCAGAACGACGGCTCCTCGCGGTCCACCACGAGGCGCAGGTCGCCGCCCTGCGTGGAGAAGATTTCCCCCTGCGAGTCGGTGACGACGTTGAGCATCTTCTGCTGCTTCACCTGGCCACGCTGGCCCGTGAAGATGCGGAAGCTCTTGTTGTCCGCGCCGATGCCGCGCTCGACCAGGTAGTACACACCCTTGTCGTCGCGCAGCAGCGCGTACGGCTGGAACTTCACCGGGCTGGGCTGGTACGCGGCCTTGCGCAAGAGCTCCTTGGCCTCTTCCGCCGGCACCGGCTGCTGCGGCAGGTTCTTCTCCCCGCAGCGCAGCGCGCACGTCTTGAAGTCCTCGCTCAGCTTCACGTCGGAGACGACGCGGTAGTCCGTGCCGCGGAAGTTGTCGTTGGCCTTGGGGTTGAAGAAGCGGGGCTCGAAGAAGGCGCCGTCCGTGGCGGAGGTGTAGCCCACGGGCACCACCTGCGTGAACGTCTTGCCGTCCCCGTAGAACAGGTCGCCCTCGTGCTCGGGCGTCTGGGGGATGAGGACCGTGTAGTGGCCCTTGCCGTCCGCGCAGACCTTCGCGGACTCCAGCACCATGCGGTCGCGCAGCTTCTGCTCCTGCTTCCAGGGCGGATCCAGCGCGAGCGCGGCTTGCGGGGCCAGGACGAGCCCCAGGGCGATGACCATGCGTCGAAGCGTCATTGTCGGTGGGCTTTCGTTCTAGAGGTTGTCGGTGAAGAAGGTGGTGGTCTCGTCCGACTGGACCGTCCGATCCGCGGTCACGGACCAGATGACCTTCTGGGCTTCCATCTTCAGCGCGGCCTTGGCGTCGTCCAAGCGGCACTCCACCGCCTGGAGCTTCTGCTGGACGGCGCGCTTGGCCTCGTCGGAGCGCTCGCACAGCTTCTGGAGCGACTCCATCGGGCCCACGCAGTAGCTGCCAAAGGACATCTTGTTGATCTGCGCGTCCGTGATGGAGTCCCAGGCCACGGTGGACGTCAGCTTGGAGCCGCACGCCTTGTTCGTCGCCGCCAGGGCCTCGGACAGCTGCGTCTCCGCCTGGTTCGTCCAGAACTTGCGGTCGAACGCGAGCAGGCCCTTGTACTTCTTGTCGCCTTCCAGGTCCTGGTAGCGCTCGAAGACCTTCTCCACCTTCAGCGCGCCCGTCTTGGCCGTGTCCGGCTTCAGGTGCGTGTAGCCCGTGTGGTTCACGCCGCTGAAGACCAGGTCCTCGTAGCCGCCCCGATCGTGCACGGTGACGAAGCGCTGCTTGTTGCCGCGCCACATCGTCCAGTACTCCACGGCGCGCCGCTGCTGCGTGTCCACCCCCGCGACCAGCACCTGTCCGTCCAGCTCGCTCTTGGTGCCTTCGAACGCGACCAGCGCCTTCTTCGCGTCACCGGGCTCCAGCGCGATGAGGGTGATCTTCTCGCCGGCCTCGTTGGAATACACCTTGCCGGTGGTGGGCTTCGTACCCGCCACCTCGCTGTCGGGCCGCACGCCCCGGGAACATCCCAGGGACAGCGCCACGACCCCCACTGCCAGTAGCACTCTCACGACGACTCCTTGGATTGCGGGCGCGCCCCCGCTCTGGAGTTTCCGCGCGCCCGGACGACCCTACAGGTCGATATCGTACTGCGAACAGTATTGTCGGACCCTTGGACGTTCCGTTGCCGGTACGCGGGTCCAATTTGCCCGCGAGTTCGCCAGGTCGTGTTGCTGGCAGTACACGCGGGTGAGCAGCGAGAACGACAGGCCGGTGATCTTCGTGCGCTGGCTGCGCCGGATGTGACGCAGCGCTTCCGCCGTGTTCGACGCGTCCAGCGCCTTCTGCGCCGCCGCCAGGTCCTCGCGCACGCTGTCCGGCATGGACTCGGGGGCGACGCGAGTCTTCGGCTTTGTGTTCACCGTGGGCTGCGTGGAGTTCTCCGGTTCCGTCGGCTGCGTCGGCTGGGGCTCCGGATCCACGGGCTTGTTCACGTCCTCCGGCGGCGCCACGACCACGGCGGGCGGGGTGACGGGCTCCGTG
>NZ_RAWR01000345.1:0-6790 GCF_003986945.1 Corallococcus sp. AB018
CTTGAAGCGCGGAGTCGGGTCCTTTGCGACGCGGCGCCTGCCCCCCTGCTCGGCAGAGGCGCAGGAGGCTCCTTCTTCTGAAGTCATCTCTCTTCTACGGGACCCAGCGGATTGCTTATTCCGCGCAACCCTCCAGTCGGACAGGTTCTGGAACACCGCCGCTGGAGCCGCGCTGCTGCGGGAACCTGCCCGACAAGCCACCAGGGGCGCCTGGGCATAAGGCTCCTCAGGCGATTCAGCGCGCGGAGAGGAAGTCCTCCACCTCACGGGCGAGCAGCGCGGGTGCGGAGACGTGGGCCACGTGGCCGTGCCTCGGCAGCACTCGGAGCGACGCGTGGGGGAGGACTTTCGCCAGGGCATGGGCAGGTTCCGCGAGAAGCACCTGGGGACTCTGGTCGCCCAGGAGCACGAGGGTGGCGGTGTCAACGGCGAGGAAGCGCTCCACGCCCATGGGGAGGTCCGCCACCGCGCCGATTTCGCGCAGGAAGGTCTCCATCATGCCGAGCAGGGTGCCCGCTTCCACGAGCGCTGCGTGCGCGCCCTCACCGAACTTCGCGACGCGGAGTCGGAGCTCGCCCATGCCGTGCGCACCCCTCGCGGCCGCGGCCGCGTCTCCGTCCCGGAGATGCTCGCCCTGCGGCTCATCATCCCCAACCTCCAGCGCTTCCGCCGCGAGTACCCGCACCTGGAGCTGGATCTGGACGTCAACGACCACGTGGCCGACATCGTCGGAGACGGGCTGGACGCAGCGGTGCGCTGCGGCGAGCTCACCGACTCACGCCTCATGCGCCGCCGACTGGGCCCCAAGCGCTTCATCCTTTGCGCCTCTCCCTCCTATCTCCAGGTGCACGGCACGCCGCGCTCGCTCGACGCAATCCAGGAACACGACTGCATCCGCTACCGCTTCGTGTCCACCGGCCGCGTGGAGTCCTGGGCCTTGCGCCAGCCCGCGGGCGCCCCCTCGCCGCGCATCCCGGAGACCTTCGTCTTCAACAACAGCGAGGCCGTCACCCACGCAGCCCGAGCGGGCTTCGGTATCGCCCAGTTCGTGGAGCTGATGATCCGCCCGGAGCTGGACGCCGGCACGCTGCGCCCCTTCCTCCGCGAGCACTCCCTGGAACGCGGCGCGCTGTGGCTGGTGTGGTGGCCCCAGGCCCGGCGCACCCCGCCCAAGGTGAAGGCCCTGGGCGACTTCCTGGCGCGGCTCGTCGAAGAGGACGAGGCCGGGGCGCGCTGAGCCCGCACCACCCGGATTGCGGGAAAAGGGCGGAGCGCCCTTATGCTCCGCCGCCCCATGCATGCTTCCTACCGGACCCTCGCCACCTTCTGCCTGCTCGTGCTGGCGCCGCTGACCCCGGCCGCCGCACAGGACACCTCCGACGCGCCGCGCGCGCTGCGCTTCAACTGGACGCGCGACGGCATCATCACCGGCACCGCGGGCGTGCTGTGGATCTCCACCGAGTCGGTGTTCAAGGACAACCTGGCCCCGGCACAGTGCCGCTGGTGCGACCGTGCACCGGACGGCACTGACCGGCTCAATCGCCTGGACCGCTGGGGCCGAGGCATCGCGGGCAACACGGAAGCGTCCCGCAAGCGCGCGGACACCTGGAGCAACATCATCGGGTTCGCGGGCCTGCCGCTGGGCCTGCTGGGCACCCAGTACGCAGTGGGGCGCAGCAGCGGCGCCTCCACGGAGTTCTTCGCCCAGGACGCCACCATCATGGTCCAGAGCGCCGTCCTCGCCTCCGTCGCCAACCAGGCCGTGAAGTTCGCCGTGGGCCGCGAGCGGCCCTTCGTCCACGTCCTCCCGGAGGCGGAAAAGGGCCTCACCGCGCACCCCACCGACAACAATCTGTCCTTCTACAGTGGCCACACCAACCTGGCCTTCTCCCTGGCCGTGTCCGCCGGCACTGTCGCCACGATGCGCGGCTACAAGCACCAGGCCGTCGTCTGGGGCGTGGGCCTGCCGCTCGCCGCCTCCATGGGCCTCTTGCGCATGGGCGCGGACAAGCACTACCTGTCCGACGTGGTCACCGGCGCCGTGCTGGGCACCGCGTTCGGCGTCGCCGTGCCCCTGCTCCTGCACGGCCGCGTGGATGACACCCCGCCCACCAGCGCGCGGCCGTCCTCGGTGTCACTCAACCCGATGGTCGGGACCCAGATGGTGGGCCTGTCCGGAGCGTTCTAGCCACGCTCCGCCAGAAGTTCGCGAATCCATCCTGCGCGGCGGCAAGGCACGGACGGATGCGTCCTCGGTCCATCGGCGCATGCGCGCCTCTTCAGGCGTCCGCGCAGAGCCTCATGAACGACAGCGAGCATGAAGGGCTGTCGTCGCTCATGAAGCAGGAGGGCTTGGGGAATCGGCCATGGACCGCCAGAAGCGTACGGCCCAGCGCCCCAGCGAAGCCCAGGGGTCCATGAAGCGTCTCGCCCACGTTGCAACACGCCCCGCGGAGGATTCAGCGGGAACCAGTGGGTCGAGCCTCGGGCTGCTGGAGGCTCCCTCCGGAGGCGAAGCGCCAAGACATCGACATCTCTGACGGTCGGCCAGGTCTTCCCAGGCAGCGCCCACCTCGTCCCGCCCTGCGTGCTCCCCACCAGCCTCACAGGAGACAAGCCCCGGCGCGGATGAAGCCACCCACTGCACGCTGTCCGACTCCACAAGGAGGGCCTGCGCATCGAGGCAAGGTGCAATCCCAAGTGGCCCGGTGTCCTCGGCGATGGGCGTGAGGCAGCAGAGGCCATGAGCATCAACGCTTGGGCATACCTCCAGCGTCTCGGACGGCTCAATGGTTGGCGTGGGAGCTCCGATGCCACGACTCTCCCCACAGGGGCGTGCCTCCGGCGCATCATCCTGCTCGGCGGTGGACGCGACGCATTCGGCGCCACTCGCCTCAATGCAAGGACATGCATCCAACGCTTCGTCTTGCGCGGTGGCTGACGCGGGGGCGCTGGCGCAACGCTCCTCAACGCAAGGGCGTTCCGCCGGCGGTTCCTCCAGCCCGTTGGCTGATGCAGGCGCACCGACGATGCCTTCTTGAGTGAGGTGGGCCTCGGGGGACGCAGGTTCCTGGGGCGCAGGAGCAAAGGCATTCAGTACGCGCTCATCGCGCGCCTTCAGCAGTGCTGGCAGCTCATGCTGAAGGGCCTGCACGTCGCGCTCGTGCAGGATTTCCCTCACGCGGATGGCCCACTCGCGCAGCGCCGCTCCGCCCATGAGCGGCAGCAGTTGGGCGGCTCCTCCCATGAATGCCCGCTGCAGGGACTGAACGAGGAGCACGTGCCCCGGACGCGCCGCCACCCGCGCCGCATGCCGAAGCAACTCGAATTCCGCCCGCGCGCAGGTTTCCCCCGACTCCCAGTGCGCCGCGTCCTGGAGCTGGTAGCACGTGCTCCCCAGCCGGTCCAAGTCGAGGTCCGAGGCCCTCGCGCAGCAGTCGGCCAGAAGCTCCACCAGCACCTGCCGCTTGAGGCTGAAGTAGCCCTCCAGTAGCCACCGGGCATCCGGGTTGCTCGCGTCATGTAGCGCCAGCCCCAGGTTCTCCAGCGTCAGCGACTCATCCAGCGGCACCGCGCGCGTCTTGCGTCCGGGACGCTGAAACACCAGCCCCCGTGCCGCCAGCCGCCGCAGCGCCTCGCGGATGGTGCCCCGACACACCTCATAGCGGCGCGCCAGCTTCGCTTCGGAGCCGAATTGCCCGCTCGGGTGCAGACGCCCCAGCGCGATATCGCGCTCGATTTGCGCCTCCACATAGGCCACGAGTCCTCGCCGTTCCATCCCCATTCCCCCTCCTCGTCACAGCATCGCCATCCAACCACAGGGGTCTGACATGGACGTGCGAGCCCACCAATCCGTGTCATCGGATGGGCCGCAGTCCGGGACCCGGGCGGCGAAAACCTGTCCGACTGTCGGACAAGTTTTGAGGCAACCGGGCCCGGTCGGGGACATCTGCCCGCCCCCAATTTGGCGTTTGCGCGCGCATGACGTCGCGCCCCCGCCGGGCGGGAGCGGCCTCGGGCCCAAGCGGCGAAATCCGTCCGACTGTCGGACAGGTTTTGAGAGAGCCGCCCCCATGCGGGCGGCTCTGATCGTGGCCCCACCTTGGTGTCCGCGCCCGCACGACGTCGTGACTTGCCGCTCCGTTCCGCGAAGCGAGCGTCTTCGGCTTCATGCGGTGCGAAGCGGTCCGACTGTCGGACAGGTTTTGCGGCGACCAGCCCCAGGTGGGCGACGCTGCTCGTACACATGATTGGGTGACCGCACGCGGACGACGTTGCGGGTCGCCGCTGCATTCCGCCAAGCGCGCGGCATCGGTTTCATTCGGTGCGAACAAGGCCAACTGTCGGGCAGGTTTTGCGGAAACCGGGCCCGGGCGGGAGCATCTGTCCGTGCCCCAGTTTGGGCTTCGCGCATACGCGACGTCGCGGTCCACGGCTGATCCGTGAGGCGAGTGCCCGCTTGGGGAACTTCGGGTCGCGGCCTGGGTTGACGAACTGCTGACGCCCTCCCGGGTCACGCGTCTTCGCCGGGCGCGCACAAAGCGACACTTCGGCCCCTCGGGTCCCGGGCGTCCCCTCCTGACATGGTAGTCAATCCGTTCACCTTCGTCGGACGGGCTCCTTCCGTGCGCTCCACTGTGACTGCTTGCCTTCCGTGCGCCCCTGGGCGGTGTCCATGAGCCCGCCCCGCGTGAAGGATGCTCCGCGCGTCGAGCGCTTCGGACCGGCGCTTCCCCCTTCCACGTTCACCGGATTCGCCGTGGCGGCGCTGGCCGTGCTCGCCATCGCACTGCTCTCCTACCGCACGCTCAAGACGCGCGCGGCCACGGGCGAGATGGTGACGCATACGCTCACCGTCGCGGCGAAGTTGGAGGAGGTGCTGTCCACCGTGAAGGACGCGGAGACCGGGCAGCGCGGCTTCCTCCTCACGGGCGCGGAGAGCTACCTCAGCCCCTACTCCCTCGCGAAGAAGACGCTGCCGGAGAAGCTCGCGGAGCTTCGCGGACTCATCGCCTACAGCGCCGTGCAGCAACAGCGGTTGGACCGGCTGGAGGGCGCGGTCACGGAGAAGCTGGCGGAGCTGCAGGAGACCGTGGACCTGCAACTGCGCGGTGAGGGCCGGCAGGCCATCGCCGTGGTGAAGGAGGACAGCGGCTTCGCCGCCATGCGCACCATCCGCGCCACCGTGGAGGAAATGGAACTGGAGGAGCGCGCGCTGCTCACGAGCCGGTACGAGGAGTTCCAGGCGTCCGCCAACCTGTCCCTCGCCGTCACCCTGAGCGGCTCCGTGCTGCTGTTCGCGCTGCTGGGCATCGCCGCGTATACCGCCGCGCGCGACTTCCGGGCCCGCGCCATCGAGTCGTGGCTCCAGACCGCCCAGACCGAACTCGGCGTGCGCATGCAGGGCGACCAACGCATGGACCGGCTGGGAGACAACATCCTGCGCGTCCTCGCCGACACGCTCGACGCCCAGGTGGGCGCACTCTACGTCGCGGACACGACGCACCACTTCCGCCGCGTCGCGGGCCACGCGCTTCCTGCGGACCTGGATGCGCGGCATGACACGCTGGCTCCCGGCGAAGGACTGGCCGGACAGGCCATCAAGGACGGCCGGGCCTGCCACCTGCGCGACGTGCCCGAAGGCTACCTGCCCATCTCCTCCGGACTGGCTCGGGGCCGTCCGCGCCACGTGCTCATCGCGCCCTCCCAGGTGGACGGACAGGTCAACGCGGTCGTGGAGCTGGGCTTCCTGCACCCGGTGCACCCGTCGGACCTGGAGCTGCTCCAGCAGGTGTCGGACGCCATCGCCGTCGCGGTGCGCGCCTCGCTCGACCGCACCCGCCTGGAACAACTCCTGGAAGAGACGCAGCGACAGGCCGAGGAGCTCCAGGCCCAGCAGGAGGAGCTGCGCGTCTCCAACGAAGAGATTGAAGTGCAGAGCCGCGTCCTCAAGGAGTCCCAGGCGCGACTGCTGAACCAGCAGGCGGAACTGGAGCAAACCAACGCCCAGCTGGAGGCCCAGGCGCGCCTCTTGGAGAACCAGCGCGACGACCTGGCCCTGGCGCAGGTCACGCTTACGGAGAAGGCCTCGGAGCTGGAGCGCACCCACCGCTACAAGGGCGAGTTCCTGGCCAACATGAGCCACGAGCTGCGCACGCCGCTCAACAGCTCGCTCATCCTCGCGAAGCTGCTGGCGGACAACAAGGAGGGCAACCTCACCGCCGAACAGGTGAAGTTCGCGCAGACCATCGGCTCCGCGGGCAACGACCTGCTCGCCCTCATCAATGACATCCTGGACCTGTCGCGCATCGAGGCGGGCCGCGTGGACGTGCAGTTGGAATCAGTGGGCCTCCAGCCCTTCGTGGAGAACCTGGGCCGCACCTTCCAGCCCATGGCCGCGCAGAAGGGTCTGCGCTTCACCACCACCGTCGCGCCGGGCGTGCCCCCCACACTGGAGACGGATCCCCAGCGGCTGGGCCAGGTGCTCAAGAACCTGCTCGCCAACGCCTTCAAGTTCACGGACTCCGGCGAGGTGATCCTCACCGTCGCCACGGAGGGACCGGGACGCGTGACGTTCAGCGTGCGCGACTCCGGCATCGGCATTCCGGGCGAGCTCCAGGGGCTCATCTTCGAGGCCTTCCGGCAGGCCGACGGCAGCACCCACCGCAAGTACGGCGGCACCGGCCTGGGCCTGTCCATCTCCCGCGACCTGGCGCGGCTGCTGGGCGGCGACGTCACCGTGCGCAGCGCGCCGGGCGAGGGCAGCACCTTCACCGTCACCCTCCCCCTT
>NZ_RAWR01000346.1:0-6739 GCF_003986945.1 Corallococcus sp. AB018
GCCACCAGCTCCTCCGCGAGCGCCCCGCGCGGGAATCGCGCCTGGACGCCGGCCCCCGCCACCCGCTCCTCCGGGAGCGCCCCGCGCGCGGAGAGCGACTGGACGGACCCCGCTACTCGCTCCTCCGCGAGTGCCCCGTGCGAGGAGAGCGACTGGACGGCCCCCGCTACTCGCTCCTCCGCGCGTGCCCTGCGCATGAAGAGTGCTTGGACGCCGACCACCGCCGACAGCGTGAGCGCCAGCAGCCCCGCGATGAAGAGGTCGCCGTGGTAGGCGTCGCCCTGCGGCAGCACGCCCAGCCCTCCGTCAATGCGCAGCACCCCCCACCACGCGGCCTGGACCGCCGCCGCGCCCGCCACCGCCGCCGCGAGCACCGCGCCCGCGCCCCACGTCAGTCCGGACGCGCGCAGCCGGCCACGGCGCAGTCCCATGACGAGCGCCACCGCCACCGCGAGCAGCGCCAGCAGCGCGATGGGCGGGGCCCAGGTGGCAGGGTGGTGCACGAGGAAGGGCCCGGCGTTGAAGTAGACGGCGTCCTCCGGAGGCGTCGGCTCCAGCGCGTCGTCGCCCAGGTGCCGCGCGAGCGCGAGCATCACCTCGCCGTGGTGCTGGAGGCTGTCCAGGCCGAAGTGGGCGAGGTCGTCCGTGCGCGCGTGGTAGCGCATGAACCCGTCGAGGAAGCCGAAGTTGAGGCCCGTCTTCCCCCGCTGGAGGAAGACGGTGAAGTCCGTGTCGTTCTGCAGCCGCCGGTACACCTCGTCGAACAGCGAGCTGGCCTGGGCGGGTGCCCCCGAGCGCGCCAGGTGCTGGATGAGCCAGCGGTTGCCGGGGCCCGGCTGGAACATCAGCGAGGGCCCGTGCGAGCCCCGGGCCTCGAAGTTGAGGACCACGGACACCTGCTCCGCCAGCGGGTGATGGAACGCGAACGCCCGCGCCCCCACGAGCCCCGTCTCCTCCGCGTCCGTGAAGAGGAAGAGGACGTCGTTGCGCGGCGGCGGGCCCGTGCGCAGCGCCCGCAGCGTCTCCAGCATCGCCGCCACGCCGGCCCCGTCATCCGAGGCCCCGGGCGACGTGGGCACGGAGTCGTAGTGCGCGACGATGGCGATGACGCCGCGGCTGTCCTGGCCCTTCACGTGGGCAAGCACGTTGTGGACGGTGGCGCCCGGGATGGAGTTCTCCTCCATGTCCGGGTGGATGGCGGCCGTGGCCTGCACCTCCGGCGTGACGCCCAGGCCGCGCACGGTGTCCACCAGGTACTCGCGCACCTCGCGGTGGGCTTGCGAGCCCACGGGGTGCGGCCGGGCCGCGATGCGCGCCAGGTGCTCGCGTGCACGCCCCGCGGAGAACACCTCCGGGGGCGCTGTCGCGGGCAGCGCCGGGGGCGCGGAGGCGAAGTGCAGGGCGAGGGCGGCGGTGAGCGCGGTGAGGACCGCGGCCGCGAGGCTGGCGATGCGGGGGCTCACGCGCGGGCCTTCACGCCGCCGCTTCCGGGGCCACCACGTCGAAGCGGATCCGCCCCAGCGCCTCCGTCACCGCGCGCTCCACGTGGGCGCGGTCTTCGCCGCTCGCGATGACGTGGCCCAGCCGGTCGCCAGAGCTCTCCGGCGGACGCACGGTGACGCCCGGCGCCTTGTCCACGGACACCTCGCGCACGCCGTCCTCCTGGCGTGCGTCCTCCACGCCGTGCACCGCCGCGAGCCGCCCCGCGCCGGACGCGGTGAGGAAGCGGATGGAGGCCGTGGCCTTCTGGCGGGGCGTCAGGTCCACGGGCCGCCCCAGCAGCTGCTCCAGCAGCACCGTCAGCAGGTCGATGCCGGTCGCGTGGCGCACCAGCTCCGGAATCATCCCGCCCGCCAGCCGCGGGTTGATTTCGATGACCACCGGGCCCTGGGCGCAGAGGCGGATCTCCGTGTGCGCGGGGCCCAGGTCGAAGCCCACCGCGTCCAGCGCGGCCACCACGGCGCGCTCCAGCGCCTGGCGCTCACCGTCGTCGAGGGGCGCCGGGAAGTCGTGGCCCAGCTCCACGAAGTGGGGCGGGGCGGACAGGTGCTTGCGCGTGACGCCGATGACGCGCGTGTCGCCCCGGGCGAGCGTCACGGTCTCCACGCTGAACTCGGGCCCGGTGAGGAATCCCTCCACCAGCACCTCGCCGGCCAGCGCCTGGCCGCGCTCGTTCACCCGGCGCGACGCGAGCGACCGGTAGTGCGCGAGCAGCGCCTCGGGCGAATCCACGCGCCGTACGCCGGTGCTGCCGCTCTCCGCGGTGGGCTTCACCACGCAGGGGTAGGTGGCCTCGCGGCTCACCTGGAGCGCCTGGGCCTCGGAGGTGACGAGCCAGAACTCCGGGGTGGGCTGGCCCGCGGCGCGCAGCACCTTCCGGGCCTCGTGCTTCTCATGGCAGATGCGGGCCGCGTCCGGGTGGAGGTAGCGGAAGCCGTACCGGGCGGCCAGCCAGGCCACCAGGGGCACGTAGAACGTGGAGAAGGTCAGGAGCGCGTCCACGCGCGTGCGCGCCGTCAGGGCCCGCACGCAGGCGTCCATCGCCTCCCGGTCGTTCGTGTCCGCCTCCAGCACCTGGAGGTCCGGGCTGCCTGCGAGCTTCGCGAGGAAGGGGTACTTGCCGGGCTGGCGGGTGATGAAGGTGACCTGCTGTCCCTGGGCCACCAGCCGCTCCACGGCGAGCTTGCCGGTGCCCGTGGTGTTGCTCTCGATGAAGGCGAAGTGGGCGCGCATCACAGCCCCAGCTCCCGGGTGAGGTCGCCGCTGAGGGTGATGTCGGGCGCGTGGTACGGGACGCCGCCGTCGTGGGGCAGCGGCGCGTGGCTCCAGCGCTCGGCCACGTCCACGCCGTAGCGGATGGCGTGCGGGGCCGCGGCGGCGGCGCACTCCGGGCCGGCGATGTGGTGCTTCGCCAGATAGTCGTCCGAGTAGATGGTCTCCCCGTAGCGGTCGCCCTTGTCCGGGAAGATGCCCACGACGTGGGCGTCCGGGCCGAACTGCTCCGCGAGCCACGAGCCCACGATGTAGACCGCGCCGGACGAGCCGCCCGCGAAGATGCCCTCGCGCCGGGCCAGCTCGCGGCAGCCCTGGAACACCTCGCCGTCGGACAGCCAGTGGGCCTCGTCGATGACGCGGTAGTTGATGTTGCCCGCGATGATGCTGTTGCCGTGGCCGCTCTGGAGACGGGGGCGGTTGGGCTGGTGGAACTGCACGGAGCCCACCGCGTCCACGGCCACCACGCGCACGTGAGGCAGGCGCTGCTTGAGCGCGGCGGCCGTTCCACTGAGGGACCCGCCGCTGCCCACGCTGGCCACCAGCGCGGCGATGTTGCCGCCCAGCGCCTCGGTCAACTCCTGGGCCATGGCGCTGTTGTACGCGCCCGGGTTGCTGGGGCTGTCGTACTGGCGCGGCCAGAAGGCACCGGGCACGTCGCGCAGCACGTCCCGCAGGCGCTCCAGCCGCGACTGCTGCCAGCCTCCGGTGGGGTGATAGGCGTCCACCACCAGGACCTCCGCGCCCAGCGCCCGCAGCTTGGCGGCGGTGCTCACGTCGATGCGGGGGTCGGTGATGATGATGACCCGGTAGCCCTTGAGGGTGCCCACGCGGGCCAGGCCCTCCGCCATGGTGCCGGAGGAGCTTTCGACGATGGTGCCGCCGGGCTGAAGGTCGCCCCGGGCCTCCGCGTCGGTCACCATCTTGAGCGCGACCCGGTCCTTCATCTGCCCGGGCATGGACAGCTCCAGCTTGCCCCACAGCTGCGCGCGCGGCCGGTTCACGGCGCGGCCCCGCAGCGAGACGAGGGGGGTGTTCTTCATCAACTCCAGGACGGACGAGACCTTGAGCATGGCGGAGGGCGGGCGGGGTTAGGGGGTCGGGAATCCGGAGGCGGTGAGAAGCGCGGTGACGGCCTGCTCCAGCTGTCCGCGCGCGTCTTCCTGTTCGACGCGCCAGGCCTGGAGGGAGGCGGCGAGGCCCGGGTCCTCCAGAGCGGCGAGCTGGGCCAGGACGGAGGCGGGCGCGGGGCCTCCGCCATGGGCGGACGCCTCCACGCAGGTGGCGGGCTCCAGCGCGCGCGCCAGCTCCGCCTCGTCGAGCGTGAAGGCGCGCGAGGTGACTTCCAGGAGCAGCGCCTCCAGCCCGCGCCGGGCGTCCGCGGCGGTGAGGGGCGCGTCGCCCGTCTTGCGCGCCACGAGCCGGGCCACCACGTCGTGGGCCGTGCGGAACGCGAGCCCGTGCCGCGCGACCAGGTGGTCCGCGACCGCGGTCATCGTCGTGTCCGCGTGGACCAGGAAGGCGCGCATCGCGTCCGGGCGGACGCGCACGTGCTGGAGCAGCAGGTCCATCAACTGGACCGCCTTGCTGATGCCCCGGAGCGCGGGCCACAGGTGCGCGGAGACTTCACCGCTGACCTCCACGCTGTTGGTGAAGGGCGTGTTCTTCAGGCCCATCAAGGCGTTCATCAGCGCGCCGGTGGGGTGCACCGCCTGTCCGCGGATGTGCTCCAGGACGAAGGCGTTGCGCTTCTGCGGCATGATGGAGCTGGTGCTCACCAGGTCATCCGGCCAGTCGAGGAAGCCGTAGGCCATGCTGGCCCAGGCCTGCAGGTCGTTGGCCAGCCGCGTGAGCGTGGTGCCCATGAGCGCCAGGGGCCCGAGCACCTGGATGACGAAGTCCCGCGAGCCGACGGCGTCCGCGGAGTTGAGCACCGGCGCGGAGAAGCCCAGCAGCCGCGCGACCTCGTGCGGGTCGATGGGGAACGACGTGCCACCTCCGGCCGCGGCGCCCATGGGGCTGCGGTTGACGGTGCCGTAGCTGGCGGCGAGCCACGCGGTGCCACGGACGAACTCCGACAGCACCGCCGTCAGGTAGTGGCCGAACGTGGAGGGCTGCGCGGGCTGCTGGTGGGTGAAGGAGCTCATCACCGTGCGCGCGTGCGCGTGCGCCTGCGTGCTCAGCGTGCGCGACAGGGACTCGCAGCCGGCGAGCACGCCCAGCAGCTCCGTGCGCAGCCGCATCCGCGTCACGGTGGCGTTGATGTCGTTTCGGCTGCGGGCCACGTGCGCGGATCCGCCGACCTCGCCTCCCAGCCGGTGGATGTATTCGTTCTCGTACGTGAGGTAGAGGCCGCGGTGCGACGCGGGCGTTTCGAACACGGTCTCCCCCGCGTCCGAGCGCAGCCGCAGGTCGCGGTTGACGGACAACAGGCGCGCCACGGTCTCCGCGGGGAGGATGCCCCGGTGCGCGAGCATCACCAGGTGGGCCGCGTCGATGCGCAACAGGTGCGGCAGCACCGTGCGCTGGTCCTCCGCGAAGCCCGGTTCGTAGAACAGCCGGAAGAGGACGGGGTGGGGCGGCAGCGAAACGCGGCCCAGGGTCTGCGCGCTCATCGTGCGTCCACCGGGGAAGCCGCTGCGTCCTCCGCGGCGATATCGCCCACCACCGCGCCGGTGAGCCGCTGGATGTCCCGCGGCGAGATGCGCAGCATGTGCTGATCATCCCCGCCGCCGCCGAAGACGACGTCGTACTGGAGCACGCGCGAGTCGATGACCACGGCCAGCGGCGTCGCGTGCCCCACCGGAGGGACGCCGCCGACGGCGTAGCCCGTCAGCCGCGACACCGTCTGCGCGCTGGCCAGCTTGAGCTGCGTGAGCTGGAGCGCGGCGGCCACCTTCGCGGTGGCGATGCGGATGTCGCCGGGCGCGATGGCCAGACACGCGCGAGACGCATCCTTCTTCCCCTCGAAGACGATGGTCTTGACGATCTGCGCGGGCGCCACGCCCAGCGCCGCCGCCGCCAGCGGCACCGTGGGCATGTCCGCGCCGGGGTTGATCAGCGTCGCGGCGACCTGGGAATCACGCAGGTACCGCTCAAGGAATTCGCGTCGGGAAGGTGCATCCGTCGTGTTCATGACGAACGCGAGTTTAAAGGATTCCCCTCTTACGTACAGAGTGCGCGCGGAGCGGAACCCGTGACGGTGGATCCGCTCCGCGCGCGTGTTTCACGTCGTGCGCGCGAACGTTACGCGCTGACGCCAATGCCAATCGGGCAGCTCACGCCGGTGCCGCCAACGCTGCAATAACCCCCTGGGTTTTTCTGCAGGTACTGCTGGTGGTAATCCTCGGCGTAATAGAAGGCCGGCGAGGGCAGGACCTCCGTGGTGATGTCGCCCAGGCCCTTCGCGTTGAGCGCGGCCTGATACGCCTGCCGCGTCTCCTCCGCGGCGCGCTTCTGCGCGTCGTTCGCGAAGTAGATGCCGGAGCGGTACTGCGTGCCCGCGTCGTTGCCCTGGCGCATGCCCTGTGTCGGGTCGTGGTTCTCCCAGAACACCTTCAAGAGCTGCGCGTACGTGACCTTCGCCGGGTCGAACACCACGCGCACCACTTCGTTGTGGCCGGTGAGTCCCGAGCAGACCTCTTCGTACGTGGGGTTCGGCGTCAGCCCGCCCGCGTACCCCACCGAGGTGGAGTACACGCCCGGCACCTGCCAGAACTTGCGCTCGACCCCCCAGAAGCAGCCCATGCCGAAGACGGCCGTTTCAAAGCCCTCCGGCACCGGCCCCTTCAGCGGGGTGCCCAGCACGGTGTGCTTCTGCGGAACCGGCATCTCCTGGGGACGGCCCGGCAGCGCCTCCTGCGGAGTGGGGAGCCTCGACTTCTTCGGGGACGTGAAGAACATGCTCTAGCTTTAGCTCCGGGCCTCCGCATTTTCACGTTCAGCGCACGTCCGCCCTCCCGCCCTC